>DATIPQ010000100.1 GCA_035471785.1 Acidobacteriota bacterium | reverse complement strand
TCGGAGGACTCCCGCAAGTACGGGCACATCATTCTCAATGACCTTCGCAGGGCTGGCTATCAGGTCTATCCCGTCAATAAGAAGGGCGGCGAGATGGATGGAATGAAGGTCTTCGAGTCAGTGTCGGAGCTGCCCAAAGAGGTGGAGGTGATCGACTTCGTCATTCCCGCCTCGCAGGGAAAGAAGGTGGCCCGCCAGTGCGCCGAGGCGGGATTCAAGAACGTGTGGCTGCAGCCCGGGGCCGAGTCCGACGAGTTGGTGGAGCTGTGCTGGGAGCTGGGGCTGCGGGTGGTTCACAACCACTGCGCCATGGTGGAAAAAAGCCGTCGCAGCAAGAGTGTAAGCTAGCGGCGTGAGAAAGACGATCGGGTTTGTAGCCGGGCCGGCGCTCTTCGCGGCCGTCCTGCTGGCGCCCACGCCTGAAGGGCTGCAGGGAGAGGGCAAGCTGGTTCTGGCCGCCGCCGTGTGGATGGCTGTCTGGTGGCTGACGGAAGCCCTTCCCATACCGGCCACGGCGCTGCTTCCCCTGGCCATCTTCCCCCTGGCCGGCGTGAACTCGGCGGGCGAGGTCTCGTCGGCCTTCATGGACCCCAACATCGTCCTCTTCATGGGCGGCTTCTTCCTGGCCCAGGCCATCCAGCGGTGGGATCTGCACCGCCGCATCGCGCTCTTCGTGCTGCTGCAGGTGGGCAGCCGTCCGGCCCGCCTGGTGCTGGGATTCATGCTGGCTACGGCCTTCCTGTCCATGTGGGTGTCCAACACGGCCACCGTCATTATGATGCTGCCCATCGGGGCCGCCGTGCTGAGCCAATTGAGCGAGAGAGGACTGGCCCAGGACTCGCGCCTGCCCACCGTCCTCATGCTGGGCATCGCCTACGCCGCCTCCATCGGCGGAACCGCCACGCTCATCGGCACCCCTCCCAACATCGTCCTGGCCAGCCAGTACGCGCGCCTCTTCCCCGACCGTCCCCCCATCGGGTTTTTGCAATGGATGAGCATCGGACTGCCGCTGGCGGCTCTCTTTTTGCCGCTGACCTGGCTCTACCTGACTCGCTGGTTCTCTTCGGTGGCGCACGAGGAATCGACGGGAAACACCGGCTACCTGCGCCGGCAATACCGCGACCTGGGTCCTCTCAGCCCGGCGGAGCGGCGGGTGGGGATGGTCTTCGCTCTGGCCGCCCTGGGGTGGATCTGGCGCCGCGACCTGGAACTGGGATTCATGACAATTCCGGGGTGGTCGCACCTGCTGGGAATCGAGCGCACCGCTCACGATTCCACGGTGGCCATCGCCGCCTCGCTGCTGCTCTTCTCCATTCCGGCGGATTGGAAGAAGAAGATCTTTCTGCTCGACTGGGAATGGGCCCGCAAGATTCCCTGGGGGGTGCTCATCCTCTTCGGAGGCGGCATCGCGCTGGCTGAGGAGGTGCAGGCGACCGGCGTGGCGTCCTGGGTGGGAAACGGGCTGGAGTTCTTCTCCGGGCTGCCCAATATCGCCTTGATCGTGATCGTCTGCCTGACGCTGACCTTTCTCACAGAGATCACTTCCAACACGGCCACGTCGACCATTTTCATGCCTATCCTGGCGGGCCTGGCGGTAACCCTGGGGGTCCATCCCCTGCTGCTGATGGTGCCCGGCGCCCTCTCGGCTTCCTGCGCCTTCATGTTGCCGGTGGCCACGCCTCCCAACGCCATCGTCTTCGGCAGCGGCCATATCACTACCCAGCAGATGGCGCGCGCCGGACTGGCGCTCAACCTCCTGGGCGCCCTGCTCATCACCGCCCTGGTTGCCCTGCTTTTGGGATAGGCCTGCCCTCCGCAGCCTTGGCGGAGGAGGGCCGCAAGGATGCGCCTCCCACCCTTCAAGGAACGATCAGGTGAAGGGGTCACCCTACCGATTTAGCGATCATGAGGGTGAGGTCGTCGTGTTGGGGGGCCTGGCCGGTGAAGCGGCGGATGTCTTTCACCACCATGTCGCACATCTTGGAGGCCGGCAACTCGATATTCTCGCAGACGATGCGCTGCAGGCGCTCCTCGCCGTACTCCTCGTCGGACTCGTTGCGGGCTTCGCTGACGCCGTCGCTGAAGACCACCAGAACATCGCCGGGCTTCATCTGGACCGTCTCCTGCTCGTACTCGCTCTCGGGAAAGATGCCCACCACCATCCCCCCCGTCCGCAGACGCAGCGTTTCGATCAGCGAGTCGGACTCTCCATTGCCGCCCGAAAGCCGCGGACGAAAAAGGAAGGGCGGGTTGTGGCCGGCGTTGACGAAGGTCAGGCGGCGGCTGCGGTCGTCGTAAATGGCACAAAAAAAGGTGGCGTACTTGCTGGCCTCGGTAGAAGTGCACATGAGCCTGTTGACCCGCTGCAGGATGGAGGCCACCTCGGCGCCCTGCTGGGTGGCGTGGCTGCGCAGCAATCCCTGCAGCGAAGCCATCAGCAAGGCCGCCGAAATGCCCTTGCCTGAAATGTCGCCCAGAGCCAGGCAGATGCGGCGGTCTTCCAATCCCAAGAAGTCATAGTAATCGCCGCCAACTCCCCGCGCCGGATGGCATACGCCCATGTACTGCAAGGTCTTGCTGGCGGGCAGGTTCTGAGGGAAAAGATGGGTCTGGACTTCCTTGGCGATCTCCAAATCGCGACGCACTTTTTCCTGCTCGGCCGCCTGCTCGATGAGGTAGGCATAGTCGAGAGCGATGGAGGTCTGCTCGGCCACCGTCAAGAGCAATTCCTTGTCTTGGCTGGAATAAGGCTCCTCGGAGAGCCGCTCCCCCAGGCAGATGAATCCCATCACCCGCGAACGTCCGGTGAGCGGGATGATGAGGCGCATGTTGAGCTGCTCGACCAGCTCCTTTTCCTGGGCCAGCTTGTCTGTCGAATCGGCCTTGACCAAGGCGGACGCCCAAGAACGCGGGTCGTCGAGATAGACGTCCAGCGCTTCGGGCTCTTCGTCGAGGTAGCGCTTGAGATAGCGGGGAATGAAAGCGTCGTGCTCAAGCCGCAGTTCTTGGGCCGGGCGGCGACTGACTGGGGGAGAATCGGAAAGCTGTTGAGGGTCGGCCCCCCCCTCCGCCACAGCGCGCTGCTGCGCCGTGCGGACGCGATGCCAATGGCACTCGAAATCGAGCTCGCCGTCGGGACGGAAGCGGATGCGGCGCTCCTGACCCTCCGCGGAAACCTGAGGGGCGGGCGCCAGTTCGGCCCCACGTAAGAAAATCGCCACCTGATCGGGATAGAGGGAATCGCTGATGCGCTCGATGACCGTGCACAGCAGGCGGTCAGGATCGGTGGCCAGCTTGCGCACGTCGCGGCTGAGACCGGAAAGGATGCGCTGGGCGTTGTAGGCCTCGCGGAAAAAGCGCCGGTCGATGACCGGCATGATGCGCTTGTTGAGGGCATGCACGCCCATCAAGAGAATTCCCGCTCCCAGCGCGTTGGCGAAGGCCCAGCTATTGGGAAAGAGCCGCACCAGCACGGGCGTAGCCGCCAGCGACAGGAAAAGGAAGATGAGCAGAAACTCCACCGCCAGAAAGCCGCGCGAAACCAGGGCGTACTGCATCCCGCGCCGGATGATCAACTGCACGCCCATGACGCGGTGACGCACAACGGCATAGGCGAAGGACAGCGGAAAGACCATCAAAGTGGCGAAGACCAGGAAAAAAGCGCCCCAGGCAAAGGTCCCGAAAAGCCTCAGCCAGACCATGAAGATGATCAGCGGGCCCAGCCCCACCCCGGTGCCGGCCAGCAGAATGCGCATGCGCCGCTTGTCGTCCTTGGACTCGCTTTGCCAGGTGTTGAGCAGCAGCGAAACCACCCCCACCAGGAACATGAAGACCGGCAAGGCGTTCATCAAAAGCAGCACCAGCGCCCCGAAACGCTGCAGTTCGACCAGGCGGGCGAAACTCTGGCTGAAGAGGTAGTTGTAGTAGAGCACCAGCGGCGCGGCGGCGATGGTCAGGGCCAGACAGGCCTGCTTGAGAGCCGGCATCCAGCGGTCGATGACCGAAGGCGAGGGAAAGAGCAAGAAGAAGCGGAGGATGCAGTAGGGCAAGAAGAGAGCCAGTATGGCCTGATAGACCGATCCCACCTCGCGGAAGCCGGGAGGAAAGAGGAAGTGGGCCAGGGTGAAGTAGGAGGAGAAGCAGATCAGCATCAAGGAGGCCGTGAAGGCATTGTTGTCCTGAGGCCTCATGAAGCCGATGAAGAAGCCGGTGCCGGCCGCCACCAGCGGGAAGATGAGGGTCCAGGCCACGATCACCAGCCAGGTGCGCAATCCGTATCCCGGCCCCGGCGGAATATCGAGCAGGACCTGGCGCATGCGTCCGCCGAAGTCGCGCTCCACGATGACGGTGGCCGGCTCGTTGCGCTGAATCTCGCGCAGGGCGTCGCCGAAATCATAGAGTCCGCGGATGCGGTGTCCGGGACCGTCCACGGAGCGCATCTCAAGGATGTGATCGCCCGACCGCAGCCCGGCGGCGTAGAAGGGGTTGGTGTTGCCGTCGAAGTTCTCTTCAGCCACCTGTCCCACGATCATGCGGGTTTCTCCCGGTTGCCAGAGAAACCCCAGGGTCATGGGGTGGTAGACGTCTCGAACCACCACTTCGGACAAGTCGACGATGCGCAGCACGACGGTCAAGAAGGCCAGCAGAAGCAACAACCAAATGCGCAGCGCCTTACCCATGTCGAAGTGCGATTTGCGAAGTGCGAAGTGCGAAGTGGAGACCCAGGTTCGAACATCGAACCCCGCACCTCGAACTTCCTAATCTGAGGAGGTGCCGGGCCGAGCGGAGGCGATCCATGCAGGGACCACTTCGAACATCGAACCCCGCACCTCGAACTTCCTAATGTCCCGGTCCCAATAGTACGGCATTCATGAAGAGCAAATTCAATCCGTCCATGAAGGCCCGGTAGTTGGGATCCTCGGCGAAAGCTATCACGTGTCCCCGACCGTGGCGTTGAACCATGAGGAAGGG
Organism: Acidobacteriota bacterium; assembly: GCA_035471785.1. NCBI lineage: Bacteria > Pseudomonadati > Acidobacteriota > Acidobacteriota bacterium. The sequence continues at coordinate 8,654 of DATIPQ010000100.1, read as the reverse complement.
CTTGTTGGCGATCTGGTCGTAAGTGTCCTCGAAGCCCCACCCGCTCAGCCACAGGTTGGGACGCTCCTCATAGACGGCCACGTTGGCGCCCTGGTCGAGCTTCAAGGGAGTATAGATGTCGGCTCCCCGCACCAAGGCGTTGGCGCCTCCCGACGGATAGCCGAAGCCGACCCAGTACTCTCCGTCCACCCGCAGGCGCAAGAGAGCTCCCAGCAAGGGAAAGGGACGCTCCTCCTGGGGCTGAATCATCTTCTCCAACTCGCTCATGTCCTCGGATGAGGGGAGGTCGGACTGCCCGCCCATGGCCTCGATGGGGTCTTCCTTCTCGGCCTGAGCCGATTCGTCCTGGGACTCCTGGTTGTTTTCTTTCTTCGGCTCCTCTTTCTGGCGGTTCTCCAGCTCGCTCGAAAGCAGTCCGATCTTCTCGCCGGTCAGCCAGCGGGAGGCGCTGCCCAAGGCCACCAGCGTGCCTCCAGCCCGAATCCAGTCGCGCAGCCTGCCGGCTCCGCTTTCACCCAGATCGCGCCCGTAGCCGAAGCCCTCGGGCAGGATGATGACGTTGTAGCGGTCCAACTCGGCGCGGGGCAGATCTCCGGTCACGATCACCGTCACGGGATAGCCGTATTCCTGCTCCAGCAAATAGCGTGCAGCTCCCACCGAGGTGGGACTGACGCCGTCGCGATAGGCCATGGCCACCTTGGGACGTTCCAGATAGTTGACGTTGTTGCTGCCCAAGTTGATCCCCGACTTGACCCAGGAAGCGTCGGTGGACCAGACCGTGATGCCGAAGGTCCGGGCCGCCTGCTGCATGACCTGGTGGAGGTCTTCCGGATTGTCCTTGGTCTTGACGATCAGCGAGCCTGGCGGAAAGGTCACGTCGTCGCCCTGCAACTCCATGGTGAAGGACTCGTCAGCTCCATGCACCCGGATGTCGCGCCGGAAAAGCCAGGCCAGGGCGCGGGCCGCCGAATTGGAGTCCCAGGGAATCAGGTAGGCCAACCGCGCTTCTCCGCCACGCACCTCGCCGGCGGACGCGGGGGCCTCGCTGAGAGTTTCGAAATCGCCCGAAGAGGACTCGCTCACCTTGTAGATGTCGACGTTGTAGAGAATGGGCATCGACCATCCCGTGACGTCGTAGATCTCCAGACCCAGGCGCTTGCGCTGACGGCGCTCCTGCTCGCTGATGAAGTCGTCGCCCATCGAAAAGTGCTTCTCCATCAGCACTGAAATAAGCCGCTTGTCGGGCTGATCGAGAGGGATCACGTAGGTTCCGGCGGGGAAATTCATCGAGCCCTGCTCCTGTCCGGCGTAGTAGCCTTGGGCCGAGGCGTGGCTGAAGGCCGAGCGGGCGCGCTTGACCTCGATGCCCTGACTCATCAGCTTGCCCGCCAGGCGGTCAACGCGGTTGGGGTCGTGTCCGGGCGGCAGGATGTACTCGCGCACGGGGCCCGTTCGCCCCTCCTCGATGGCGCTGCCGCGGTAATCGTAGTAGTAGCGCAGCAACCCCTCCCGGTTTTCGGCTCCGAACTCGGCGGTCGAAATGGAGGCAACGAAGTGGTTGCGGACGCTTTCACGATAGTGGATGGTGGTGTCGTCGCTGCGTTCGGCCAGCAAGCCGCGCACCGAAGCCTGCTCGTAGGTCATACCCACCGATCCCTTGAACATGGGCCAGGCTTCGCCGTAGCCGGGATAGAAGGAATCGAAGACTTCGCGGGTGAAGTAGTCGATGCGGTAGCGGTCGAACCACTTGGCGTTGTTGCGTCCGGCGGCTTGCAGCATCTCCTGCTGCGAAGGGGGGATCTCGGGATTGAGGGGGTCGGCCGGAGGCGCGAAGTAGTAGGTCGAATTGGTTCCCATCTCGTGAAGGTCGACGAAGACCTGCGGATACCACTGCAAGTAGGCTTGCAAGCGTCCGTGGGTTTCCATCTGGGTCTGGGCGAACCAGTCGCGGTTCATGTCGAAGAGATAATGGTTAAAGCGTCCTCCCGGCCAGGGCTCGTCGTGTTCGGCGCTGGAGGGGTCGCCGTCGGGCCAGCGCCCGCGGGTCTGGCGGTAGAAGTTGATGAAGCGGTCGCGTCCGTCGGGATTCTGGGTTGGATCAATGATGACCACCGTGTTGTCGAGAATATTGCGGGCCACCTCGTCGTTGCGCACCGCCGCCAGGTGATAGGCGGTGAGCAGCGCCGCGTCAGGTGAAGAAATCTCGTTGCCGTGCACGCCGTAAGCCAGCCACACCACCGAAGGCATGGAAGCGATGAGGGCATCGGCGTCCTGCTGAGGCGTGGCGCGCGGATCAGCCAGACGCGACATGGCCTGCCGTATCTCTTCCAATCGCCCCTGGTTCTCCTCAGAGGCGACGATGAGGTGATAGAGCGCCTTGCCTTCCCAGCTTTCCCCATGTCTGCGCAGTTGCACTCGGGGAGAGGCTTGGGCCAGCGCCTGCACGTAGTCTTCGATCTCATGGTGCAGAGTGATCCTCTCCCCCCAGGAATGGCCCACCACCTGCTGCAAGGTGGGGACCTCAGGATCGTACTCTGCGCCCGGATAGAATTCGAAACCCGGCTGGCCTTCTCCCATGTCTTGACCCAAGGCGGCTCCCCAGGCCAATACAACCAGACATCCCCAAACCAACGACATCCCCCAAATGCGTCTCATAACACCTCGCTGTTGCTTGTTCATTGCACGATGCAAAACGGCTCCACTAAAGCCAAAAGCATAGGCCATGTCGCTACCGGCAGGCAATGGGGATGTGCTCTGGATGTGCTCCGGCTCGACCTGGAAGAAAACGGTTGCGCCCCAAATATGACTATGGTATGGTGACCATGGTGACAGAGTGCAGAAAGGATCTGAGCTCTAAGCGCATGCAAGAATTCGTTTCCAAGTCGAAGTTTAAGCCCCAAGCTCTGGAGTATTTTCGCAACGTGGAAAGCACCGGCAAGACTCTCATCATTACCGACCACGGTCGCCCCGTCCTCAAGATCGTCCCCTACCAGGAGGATGAGCCCGACGAGATACTCTCCTCCCTGCGGGGAAGTGTCCTGGAGTACCGGGATCCGACCGAGCCGCTGGCCGAGGAGGAGTGGGAAGCGGCTCAATGATCCTGCTCGACACCCACGCCCTGGTGTGGTGGCTGTCCGATCCCGACAAGCTCTCGCAGGAGGCCCGCAAGGTCATCGACGAAGCCCGCGTTCAAGAGGCAGTCTACGTCTCCTCGATCAGCGTGTGGGAGATCGCGCTCCTAGTCGAACGAGGACGTCTCAAGCTCGACCGCAGTCCCCGCCAGTGGCTTTCACAAGCCCAGTCGCTGCCCTACCTGAGCTTTTTGCCGGTTACCAACGCGGTGGCTTTGGAATCGGTCTACCTGCCCGAGCCCTTTCACAGCGATCCGGCCGACCGCCTCATCGCGGCCACCGCCCGCCTCTACGAATACCGCCTGATCAGCAGAGACCGGCGCATCCTCGACTATCCCGAAGTTGAAGCGCTGTGGTAAGGCAAAGCCGTCCATTTCGGCGCGCCGCTAAAACAAACAGCACCAGGAAAAATCTTTGCCAACCATGTGAGAGGTAACGGAGTCTAAAGGGGAGAGTCGGGAAAAAGCGGCGGGAAGGACCCTGCCGAGGCAGCTGCGATGGCCGCCTCGGCAATGTCCACCTATGTAAAGAACCTCCCTGGCGAAAGGGGAGCGGAACCCTAGGGTCCGCAGCGGAGACAATAGCACAAGCGTCTCGGATAGGGAAGCAAAAAGTGCCGGTGTGTCCGTCTAGGCGGCAATCCCATAGGCCTGTTTCAGTTCAGCCACCTGCACCGAGGTGTTGGCGCAGACCCTGCAGAAGGCGCGAAAGTCGAGTCCCAGGCGCTGATAGCTGCCGTCGTCGGCACGCAAGTTGAGACCCTCCGCCCCAAGTCCGATTCCAATCGTCTTGGAAACCAGGTTGGCCAGGATCACGGCGTCCAGGCTGGGCGTGGGGTCCTGCAGGGGGACCTGGTGGTGCTTTTCGATGGCGTCTACGATGGGCTGGGGAAAGGCCCACTTGCGTCCGATGGCGGCCCCCACCTCGGCGTGATCGCAGCCGAAAAGCTTGCGCTCGGCCTCCACGAACGTCAGGTGTTCCTGGCGGCACAGATCGAGAATGTCGTCGACGTCGGCCTCCATGTAGCGCACCATGATGATCTTGCCCACGTCGTGAACCAGCGCGGCGATGACGGTGGTCTGGGGAATCTTGACGTTGGCTTCCTTGGCCAGTTGCTTGACGGCGATGGAGCAGACAGCCGAGTGCAGCCACAGCTCTTCTTCGGAGAGGTTGTAGAGAGGAGCCGAAACGGTCAGTTCCTTGAGATAACTGCCCAGCACGATGTCGAGCAAGGTGGCGGTTCCCAGGCGCACCACGGCGTCTCTGGGATCTTCGATGCGGCGACGTCCGGCGTAGAGGGCCGAGTTGGCCACTCTGAGAATGTTGGCCGCCACGGCGGGATCATATTCGATCAGGCGTCCCAACTCCTTGAACGAGACGTCTTCGCTGCCGCTCAGCGACGAGATCAGCTTCTGCACGGTGACGGGAAGCGGATCCAGGTTTTCGATTCCTTCCAAGGCGTGTTCGGGGATGGCCATTTCCTCGTCTCCATCTTTGTGCGATAGCTCTTGCCGTGCTAAGACCAAAGACATCAATGACGTCTCCAACCAGTCCGCACGGCAGAAGCGGATTATCTCACAGCGGCCTGGCTGCCAAAAGTGCCGCTGCTCACCAAGGCCTGGGTGCTGTGAGCGGTCATTGCTTTCAGTATCTTGAAACAGCATAATTTTGTAGGGGCCCTGGACCGCTGAAGCCAGGCAGGGCGTCCCAAGAAAGGCTCGGATTTGCAGGGAAAGGACGAAACGGCACTGGTTCTCTCTGGCGGAGGCGCCCGCGGCGCTTACCAGGCCGGGGTGCTGGCGGGTATCGGAGAACGCTGCGGCGAGCGCTTTCCCTTTCGAGTGGTGACGGGGGTTTCAGCGGGCGCCATCAATGCCGCCTACCTGGCCGGCTACCGCTACCAGGCCGAGGAGGGCGACTTCTTGTCGGCCAGCCGCGATCTGTCCCGGGCCTGGATGGCTCTGACGCTGGAGCGCGTCTTCCGCACCGACTTCTCCTCTTTTTTGGAGAGCGGCGGCAAATGGCTGTGGACGCTGGCCATGGCGGGACGCATGGCTCCCAAGCTGCGGGGCATCTTCGATACCGAGCCGCTGCGCGAGTTCCTGGCCAAGGGCATCGAGTCGGGATCGATTCAGGCCAATATCGATTCCGGGCTGCTGCACGCGGTGGCCCTCTCGGCCACCAGTTACTCCACCGGACGCACGGTGACCTTCGTGCAGGGCCACAAGGGCGTGCCCATGTGGAGGCGTTCGGGGCGGCGCAGCGTGCGGGCCAAGCTGACTGTCGACCACGTGATGGCCTCGTCGGCCCTGCCCCTCATCTTCCCGGCCATCAAGGTAGGGGATTCCTACTACGGCGACGGCAGCGTCCGCCACGCCTGCCCGCTTTCTCCCGCCGTCCACCTGGGAGCCTCCAAGGTCCTCTCCATTTCAGTGGGCTACAAGCGCTCCCCGCGCGAGGAGGCCGAACGCCAGATCTTCTCCTATCCCCCGCCCGGACAGATCTTGGGCATGCTCTTCAACTCCATCTTTCTGGATTCCATGGAAGACGACGAAGAAAGGCTGCTGCGCATCAACCGCATCCTGGATTTGCTTCCCGAGGACACTCCTCATCCCGAGGGTTTGCGCAAGATCAAGCTTCTCTCGCTGCGACCCTCCCGCGACCTGGGAAAGCTATCCGTGGACTTGGAGCCCGCTCTCCCCAAGCCCATGCGCCGGGTGATCAGGGCCCTGGGCGTGCTGCGCTCCAAGAGCCCTGACTTTCTCTCCTACCTGCTTTTCGAGCGGCCCTATGTGGAACGTCTGATCGAACTGGGATACAACGACGCCCACAACCAGTGGTCGATCATCGAACCGTTTTTGGCCGACCAGGACCAAGCCTAGTGCAACAGGTCAGAATTCTGAGCACCCCCGGTGCGTTATCCCACGCTTTCAGCGTTCACGCCTTGGCCGTCTTTAACCCAGGGTGGCGCCGCCGTCTCGCTTGCGCTCGCCGGGGCTGACCCTGGGGTCATCGCGGCTCAGCTATCCACGCTGAAAGCGTGGGATAACGTTGGACATCGAACTTCGGGCGCGTAGCAGTAAACTAAACGCCCGGCGGCAAGAATTCGAACTCCGCATATCACCTTAGCCCTGGGCCAGCCTGCAGGACCCCGCGAGGATACCTCAAAATCGGTGACCGATGGAGAAGTAGGACGTCCAGTCGCTGTCTTGGGCGCGTCCCAGCATGACCTGTATCGGACCCAGGAATTGGACCTCGAGAGCGGCGCCGAAAGCCGCCCCATGACGCGGCCCGCCCAGGTCGCGCGAATCGAGCGTGGCGAAGAATCCGGTGTTGTAGACGGCTTGGGCCGAGATGCTGCGCAGCAGTCCGAAGCGGAAACGGCGCAGGCTGTGGCGATAGAGGGCTTCCAGGACCAGCGCCTGCTTGGAGACCGACTCCTCCCGGCGCAGTCCGGCGAAGGGGATTCCCGAGAAATCGAAATAGCCGCGTCCGCCCACGTAAACCAATTGGTAAAAGGGAGCTCCGCCGTCGATCAGCCGCCATTGCCCGCCGGCTCCCAGGGTGGCCGGACCCCAGGTGAAGCGATGCTGCAGCCCGGCCTGCATGGAGAGGTAAGAAAAGTCGCTACCCAGCGAGGTGTCCTGGACTTCCAGCGACACCCCGGCCCGCAGTCCCCGGCCGGCAAGCTGGTCGGCGTCGAAGCTGTCCCAGTGAAAAGAGGCCCGCAGCCCGGACAGGGTTTCCGAGGAGGGCTGAGCGAAGCGTCCGACGCCCCGCGAGATGTTGGCTTGCTCAAGGCGATACTGCAGAGCGGCTTGGCCTGAAGTGCCGATGAGTCGATTGAGCGACAGATTCCAGCCCAGCCGCTGATCCTGAAAGTCGCCGACACTGTCGTCTCCCTGGAAGAGCAGCCGGTCGAAGGTGAGGAATTCGAAAGAGCTCGAGAAGAACAGTTCGCCGCTTGAGACCGACCCGCCTTCCAGTCCTGTGCGGAAGCGGCGCACGTTGCCCACCAGCGCCGTTGCGAAAAAGTCGAAGTCGGTTTCTTTAAAGCGTCGCGAGACGAAATCGAAGGCCCCGGTGAACTGGTATTCGCGGTCGTAGCGCAGCCCCACGCCCAGCTTGGAGAGGGACGCCGGATCGACTTCGTAGAGCAGGCGGCTGGGAGCGGGTTGAGGTTGCAGGTGAAAGGCTACCGAGTCGAACAGCAGCGACCCGTAGATGCGCGAGACGCTTTCGTCGAAGCGGCGGATGTCGGCAGCTCCCACAGGTCCGCTGGGGCGCTGGACGTGTTCGGCCACTTCTTCCCGCAAGGCGGGCTCGACTCCACGCACTTCCGTCTCTTCAACCGTCACTTGTGCGGGAGCGTAGACGAAGGTGGCATGGTCGAAGCGGTCGTGCCGGTGGATGGAAGGAGTGGGCTTGGCGGCGGGCAGGTCGATTCCCTTCTCCGCCAGCAGGCTGCGCAGGGCTTCGAGCTGCTCGCTGACAGCTCGGCGTCCGGCCGGCAACATTTCCTTGACGCGGTCGAAGGACGAATTGGTGAAGCCGGTCAAGTCGGGTCGTAGCACCACATCGGCCTTGTCGCGGCTGCGCGCCATGTCGGCTTCGATATGCAGGCTGATAGTCTGATCGAGGACATCGACCAGGGATCCGAATTCGTCCTTTGAGCTGCGCAGGGGGGTCGAGACGTCGACGGCGATGATGATGTCGGCGCCCCACTCCAGGGCCGCGTCGACGGGCAGGTTGTCGAGGACTCCGCCGTCCACCAGCAGAGTCCCCTCGTGCTCCACCGGCGTGAAGATTCCGGGGACGGCCATGCTGGCGCGCAGGGCGGTGGAGAGGGGTCCGCTGCGGAAGGTGCGGACGCGTCCTCGCAGCAGATCGGTGGCGATGGCGCGGAAAGGGATGCGCAGGCGGTCGTAATCGTTGCCCGCCTGGTAGAGGGGAATGGCGGTAAGCCGCTCCAGCAGTTGGGAGACCCGCTGACCGTCCTGCAGTCCGGCGGGCAAGCTGACGCCCCGCTCCTCCACCTTGAGCTGAAAAAGGCCGCGGTCGCTGCGCTGCTTGTTGGGGTAGGAGAGACGGCGCCGGTCGGGACGCCGGTCGAAGAGGTAGGCCCAGTCCAGGTCGCCCAGAATGCACTCCAGATCGGCAGGCGAATAGCCCACCGCATAGAGTCCGCCCACGATGGCCCCGAAGCTGCTGCCGGAGATGAAATCAATGGGTACGCCCTCGTCTTCCAAGGCCGCGATCACCCCCACATGCGCCCCTCCCCGCGCCCCTCCCCCGCTGAGCACCAAGGCCACCTTGGGCCGGTCCTTGACTTGATTTCTTTTGGACTCGTTCCCCGGCCGCGGCCCTGATGCGGCCTCAGCAGCCGCTCCAGCCCAACCCCAGGACCAAGCCGAACACAGCATCCACAACCCACCGACAATGATCTTTCTTCTCAACGACTGACTCCTTCGGTCCACATCTGACGAGAACGTCTCGCCAGCCGCCAGTATAAAGTGCCAGAAG
>DATIPQ010000099.1 GCA_035471785.1 Acidobacteriota bacterium | reverse complement strand
AACCGGGTTCCTATGATGCGGGTGATGCACAAGCATCGGGAGGCGTTGTCCTCGATCGATTCGGCCCTGGTGCCGATGGACGTGCTGCACGCCGCCATGGAAGCCTGGGATGACGCCATCGTGAAGGGCTCCAAGACGGGTTACCGTAACGCTCAGGTCACGTTGCTGGCCCCCACCGGCACCATCGCCTTCATGATGGACTGCGACACCACCGGCATCGAGCCCGACTTCTCCCTGGTCAAGACCAAGAAACTGGTGGGCGGCGGGACCCTCAAGATCGTCAACAACACCATCCCCAGGGCCCTCAAGAGACTCGGCTACGAGAGCGAGCAGATAGCCAAGATCATGGAGTTCATCCACCGCGAGGAAACCATCGAGGGCGCTCCCGGACTCAAGAAAGAGCATCTGGCGGTTTTCGACTGCGCCGACCGCTCGCTCAACGGCGACCGCTCCATCCACTACATGGGCCACATCAAGATGTGCGGAGCGGTGCAGCCTTTTCTCTCGGGCGCCATCTCCAAGACCATCAACTTGCCCAACGAGGCCACCGTTGAAGACATTGAAGAGGCCTACGTGCAGGGTTGGAAGCTGGGCATGAAATCGGTCAGCGTCTACCGCGACGGCTGCAAATGGGTGCAGCCTCTCTCCAACAAAGAGCGCAAGGCCAAGGAAGAGGCCACGCCCGCCCACCGCAACTTGCCCAAGGACCATCCGGCCTTCCAGCATGAGTTCCGCATCCAGGGATTCAAGGGCTTTCTGACCATGGGCATGTATCCCGACGACGGCGAACTGGGAGAGATCTTCCTCAACTTCGCCAAGCAGGGTTCGACCTTGCAGGGCATGGCCATGGCCTGGGCCATCGCCATCTCGATGGGACTTCAGAGGGGCGTGCCGCTTGAGGACTATGTGCGCATGTTCGCCCACATGAGCTTCGAGCCGGCCGGCTATACCGACAACGAGCAGGTGCGCTTCGCCACTTCAATACCCGACTATGTGGTGCGTTACCTGGCCAGCCGCTACCTCAGCCCCGAGGTGCAGGAATCGCTGGGCATCCAGCAGGTCAAGCCCAACGGCAAGAGCCGTTCTGAAGACGGGGTGCAGGTCAACTTCCCCGAGTCGCAGTTGAAGGCCGAGTCCGGAGACAGGGAAGCCGCCGAGCGCTTGATCAGCGAGAGCGCCAACGGCGAGTCCCACACCTGCGGAATGTGCGGCAACCTCATGCAGCGGAACGGCAACTGCTACGTCTGCACCGTCTGCGGCAGCACCTCTGGCTGCAGCTAGGGGCAAATCAATCCCAGAGCTTGAAGTCCTTTGAGATGCCGATGAAGAAGCCGGTGTCGGGATCGGCGTCCTCGAAGCCGAAGTGAGCGCCGAAGTCCCAATGGATGCCGCCTGTCTTGATTTGGGCGCCCAGGCGCAGGTTCGAGGTTTCTTCGGTGCCGAATCCGGAGTCGCCGGCGCGTCCATGAAAGTCCGCCAGCAGATTGACATTGTCGCCCACCGGATGGAGCAGGGCCAAGCCGTAGAGGAACTGGTCGTCTTGCGAGGAGTTGTCGACCGGATCGCCCAAGATGATGAATCCGGCATTGCCGATGACGCGCAGTTGGCCCACCGTTTTTTCCAGCAGAAAAGCGCCGAAGATGTCGCTTTCGTCGGTGCCCAGTCCGCTCTCGTTGGAGGCGTTGGGCAATTTGAACCCAAAGCGGAAGGCCAGGGCGGGGCGTCCCTCGTCCTCATCCAGAAAGCGCCACTTGGCGGCCAGTGTAAAGTCGCCTACCGAAGTGGTGTCGTCGTCGCTGAAATCGAGATTGGGGGTATTAGGGCCGACAAACTTGCGGTCAACGTTGAGGACGTTTTGCACGCTGCCCAGGAGTTGCAGTTCGACGTCTTCGCTGACTCCCAGGCGAAAGCCCAGCACGCCCAGGCGCGAAAGGTCGCCTTCCAAGCCCGAGAAGGGAAAGACGGCGTCCTGGTAGAACTCGAATCCCACGTCGAAGAGCAGGTGGCCCTCTTCTACGGTATTGGCGGGTTCGGTCAGCAGCGGACGCTGTTGTCCCAAGAGGGCGCTTCCCCACAGTCCCAGCATCGCGATCACCAGAAATGCTCTCTTCATCCGAGGGAGTTTAGTCCTCGCTTGGTGCCGGGTCAAGCTTACAGGTCGCCCCAAGCGTGTTGCAGCAAGGTGAGGGCGCAGACGGGGGCGGTTTCGGTGCGCAGGGTTCGGGGACCGAGCCGAATGCGCGGAAGATCATGGGAGGCGAAAACCTGGCGGTCGCGATCGTCCCATCCCCCCTCGGGACCAATGTAGACGGTGCAACTGGCGGGAGGAGACGGGAAGGCCTCCAGCGCCTGGCTCCAGGCGAGGTTGCCCTCTTCGTCCAGCACCAGGCGGGCCTGGCTTTGGTCGCCGGCGCAGAATTGGGCCAGGTCCTGCGGCTCTTCGAGTTGGGGGAGGCTGAGGCGTCCGGACTGCTTGAGGGCATCGACGAGAATCTTGTGCCAGCGCCGCATCTTGCGTTGGGCGCTGGCGGGGCGGGGACGGACCTCGGTGCGCTCGGTGATGAGGGGGACGATCCGCCGGACTCCCAGTTCGGTGGCTTTCTGGATGACCCACTCGAACTTGTCTTTTTTGACGAGGGCCTGCGCCAGCACGATGTGCAGGGGCGATTCGGTCTCGCTTTCCAGCCTTTCCACGATCTCGGCGCCCCAGTCCCGCCCGCGGCGGCGCAAGGTGCAGAGGTAAAGCCCTCCCTGGCCGTCCAAACCCAGGAATGGGTCCCCGGCCTTCTGTCGGCGCACCCGATTGAGATGGTGAGCCTCGTCGCTGCCGAGAGATGCGGTCCCGGTCTTGAGGTCGACCTGTTCGATCAGTGCCCGATACATGTCCAGCAGAGTATTGCATGGCGGCAGGGCGCTCAAGCAGCGGCGCGCCTGAACACGATGGCGCTCCAGCCCTTGAGGCGCTGGGGAGGGGAGGACTGCAACTGGCCCGAGTCCTCGAGGATGGTGACCAGGGCCTCTTCCTGGTCGCGGGTGATCCCCGAGGCCAGCAGGGTCCGGCCCACGCGGGGCAGCAGGTCTCGGTCGATGCGGCGGAAGATGTCCAGGGTGAGGTTGGCCGTGACCAGGTCGAAGCGTCCGCTCAGGGAACGCAATTCGCCGGTCAGCAGGCGGACGCCGTCGATTGCGTTGTCGGCGAAGAGTAAGCGGGCCACCTCGGCGGTTTTGGGGTCGTTGTCGAGGGCGGTGATCTCGAGTCGGGGATTGAGCCGACGGGCGGCGGCGGCCAGGACGCCTGAGCCGGTTCCCAGGTCGAGCATGGCGGTGTGGACAGGGGCCAGATCGGGCAGCGCCAGCAGGCAAAGCTGGGTCGACTCGTGGGTTCCCGTGCCGAAGGCGTGGGAGGGGTCGATTTGCAGGTTGACGGGGATGGAGGGGTCGGGGTCTTCCCAGGAGGGATGGATGTAGAAGGTGCCGCCTACCTGGAAGCTGCGGTAGTTCTTTTTCCAGTTGACGATCCAGTCGTGGGGATCGGCCTGGTAGATCAGGGGTTCAGGGGGACTCAGGAGTTCGATTCGGGCCGACTGGGCTTGGGCTGAGAGTCCTTGGGCCGTTTGGGCCGGAGGGTGCTCGGCCTCGAAGTAGGAATCGAAGATGACCGCGCCGTCGTCCTCGATTTCCTGGAAGCCGCAGCTCCCCATGGCCCACAGCAGGGCGGCGGCGGCTTCGCGCTGGGAGGCGGGGACTTTGAAGCGGATGCGGGTCCAGGTGGTCATGTGGGCTTCAAGGGGGTTGGCGTTTTCCCTACGCTTCGGACTTCGGATATCGCATTTCGAACTGGGTTTACCCTCCTTCGCCAAGGCTATGGAGGGTTCAGTTAGGGGGCGACGGCCTAACTGAAAAAGTCTCTCACCTTGTCGAAGAAGGTGCCCTTGTGGTGGTCCTCGCCGGCCAAGTCGGCCAGGCGCTCGTAGAGTTCGCGTTGTTCGGAGGAGAGTTGGGTGGGAGTCACGACCCGCACCTTGATGACTTGATCGCCGCGTCCCCGGCCGTTGAGGCTGGGAAACCCTTTGTCCCTGAGGCGGAAGGTATCGCCTGTCTGGGTGGCCTCGGGAATGCGGATTCTCTCTTCGCCGTTGAGGGTGTGGACATTGATGTCGGCTCCCAAGGCGGCTTGCGGAAAGCTGACGGGAATCTCGCACACCACGTCGTCGTTTTCACGGCGGAAGAAGGGATGTTCTTCGACGTTGACCACCACGTAGAGGTCGCCCGAGGGTCCGCCGTTTTCGCCGGCCTCTCCTTCTCCGCCGATGCGCAAGCGGGTTCCCGAGGCAACTCCGGCGGGAATTCTCATTTCCATCACGCGCTCTTCCCGCTTGCGCCCCAGACCGCCGCAGTCTGGGCACTTTTCCTTCACGACCTGGCCTTGGCCTTGGCAGGCGCTGCAGGTGCGGGAGATGGTGAAGAAGCCCTGTTGATAGGCGATCTGTCCCCTGCCCTGGCAGGTGGAGCAGGTTTGGGTGCCATGGTTGGGATCGGCTCCGCTGCCGTCGCAAGTCTTGCAGGCCCGGGTGCGCGGAATCTTGATTTTGGTCTTGGTCCCCTCGGCGCTTTCCTGGAAGGTAATGGAAAGGTCGTAACGCAGATCGGCTCCCCGCCTCGGTCGGGGGCCGCGACGGCCGCGTCCGCCGCCGAAGATGTCGAAACCGAAGAAGTCGCCGAAGATGTCGCCGAAATCGCTGAAGATGTCGGGGTCGATATTGGAGGCGCCTTGGCCCAGGCCCGAGTGTCCAAAGCGATCATAGCGTGCTTTCTTTTCGGCGTTGCTGAGGACGCTGTAGGCTTCGGCCGCTTCTTTGAACTTCTCCTCCGACACCTTATCTCCCTTGTTCTTATCAGGATGGTAGCGGAGGGCCAGGCGTCGATAGGCCTTCTTGATGTCGGAGGCCGAGGCGTTTCGGTCGACGCCCAGCACTTCGTAATAATCACGCTTCACGATTCGGCTCCTCTTATGTGGCAGCAGGGAAAAGAGCGGGACAGGCAGGGGGAACAGGTCTTATGCCTTGATGTCGACCTCTACCGACTGGCCCTCTTCCTCGCTTTGGGGCCGGACGGACACCTTTACCTGGGAGGGGCGCAGCAAATAGTCTCCGATACGGTATCCCTTGCGGAACTCCTCCAGTATGATCCCGTCGGGATGTTCTTCGGATTCCTCCCGCATCACGGCTTCGTGGAGGTTGGGATTGAAGGGTTCCCCCTGACCCGGCACCTCCTCTACGCCGAAGTTGCTGAAAACCTTGTCGATCTCTTTAGCCAGCAGTTCGTATCCGTCGCGATAACTCTGGAGGCGGGGCTCATCTTCGTCCTGGGGCATGCTCTCGATGCCGGCCTGGCAGGCGTCGGCCACGCTCAGCAAGCTGCGCAAGACCTCGGATTGGGCCGCCAGGCGTATCCCCTCGCGCTCGCGCAAGGTCCGTTTGCGGTAGTTTTCGAACTCGGCCTGCTTGCGCTGCAGCAAGTCCTGGTATTCGCTGCGTTCTCTCTTCAATTCGCCGATGCGATCTTCCCATTGGCGCCGCAATTCCTCCGACACCTCTTGATCCGATTCAGAGGGACCGATTCCGGGATCGTGCAGTTCCTGCTCCTGATCCTGCTCGACCTGGGAGTTCTCGCCTTCGATTTCGGCCACGCGCTTTTCAGCTTTCTTGCTCATGGTACATGTATGTAAGATGCTCGTTCGGGATTGGCAAGCAACCCGGTAATGGGTGTGCCTGGCTGAGCTAAAACTCCTGCTGGCTGATCAGCTTGCCCACCAGCTTGGCCACATAGTCTACCAAACTGATGGCTTTTTCATATTCCATGCGCGAGGGACCGATGACGCCCAGACCGCCCATGATGCGGCTTTCACTGCGGTAGGGAGAGGAGATGATGGTCCAATCGCGCAACTCGGCCGGAAGGCTGTCGTCGAGCCCGATGGTGACGGCCGGCCCGCTGGGATCCTCCCTGCGCAGGCATTGGGAGATGATCTGAACCAGCCGGCTTTTCTCCTCGAAGGCTTCGAAGAGGCTGATCATGCGATTGACGTCAGCCATCTCAGGCTTTTCCATGATGCCGCTCATGCCGCCGAAGTAAACCTCGCCCTCCGACGGGTCGTCCTCTTCGTGAGCCATCAGTCCCGCCGAACCGAGCAGGATGACGTTTTTGAGCATGCGGTCGTAGAGGGCCTTCTCTTCCGACATCATGGCCAGCAGTTCGGCCCGGGTCTCGGTCAGGGTCTTGCCCGAGAAATGAGTGGCCAGGTAGCGGCCCGCCTGATCCAACTCGGTCTGCTCCCAGTCCTCCCCGGTCTGGATGGTCCGGTGCTGCACGAGTCCGCTCTTGGAAACCAGCAGGACCACCACGCGCCGATGGGCGATCTTGATGAACTCGATGCGCTTGATGACGATGGAAGAGATGGGCGGCGCCAGTACGAAACCCAGGTTGTTAGAGAAAGAGGACAAGATCTTGGAGGTCTTGTCCATCAGTTCTCCGGGATCGCTTTCCTGAGCCAGACTCTCTTTGATCTTCTCCAGGTCGCGGCGCGAGAGCGGCCCGGCTTCGATCAGGGAGTCGACGTAAAAGCGGTAGCCTTCGGCGGTGGGAACCCGCCCGGCTGAAGTGTGAGGCTGGGTGACGAAGCCGAGGTCCTCAAGATCGGCCATCGCGTTGCGGATGGTGGCAGCACTCATGCCCTCGGGATCGAGCTTGGTCAGTCTGCGCGAGCCGACCGGCTTGCCCGTTTCCACATATTCCCGGATAACGGCCTTGAGAAGGTTGCGCTGGCGTTCGCTGAGTTCTTCAACTTCCTGTTGAGCAGACATGTCGGCGCAGCACTCCTTAAGTTTGCAGCTAACTTATTGATATACCACATCTTGTGCAGAAAAGTCCAAGCCTTGTACCCGGCTAGCGCCGTTGCCTCCAGCATCCCGGAAAGACCATCTTGAAGGCCTGGGCAAGGGCCTCAGCCAGTTGGCGGAAGTCGAGCGGACGGGCTGCGGCCCGGCCCGCCGAAACCAAGGAAGCGCGCAGCACAGCGGGGGACGCCGCCAGCAGCTCTCCCATCAGCGCGTAGTCGACGCTGAGAGGAATGGAGCCGTGCTGCAGAAAAGCCCGACGCAGCCGCCGTTGTGCGCTTCCCGCGATCTTGCGTCCATCGACCAGAAGTTCGTAGCGGTTGGGAGAAGTGAAACAGGGTGCCTGGCGTCCTCGTGCGGGCGAGGGGGCGGGCTCTTTGCGTTTTGCTGCTGCCGGGGCACGGGAGAGGACGCAATCGACGCCCGCCAGAGCCAATCCATGCTGAAGGGCGCGGGCGATGGCGCGATAGGTATCGAGGACGCCCTGGCGGGGAAAAAGGCGCCGGTCGTTGGAAAGCACGGCATAGGTCAGTTCGTCGGCGTGGAGGACGGCCCGTCCGCCGGTGGGACGGCGGACGATGGGCACACCCCTTTGCAGACAAGCCTGGGCGTCCACGGCCAGTTCGGTCCTCTGGTGCTTGCCCAGGGAAATGGTCGGCTCCTTCCAGGCGTAGAGGCGCAGCACGCTGCGAGGACGCGGATCGGACTCCAGATCGTAGAGCAGGCGGCGGTCGATGAGCATGTTCTCCTCGCCGCCGCGGGGCCGGTCCAGGATCAGGATCCATTCGCCGGCCGGGTTTCGGCTCTCACGGTGACCGGACGCTTCCGGCGCCGTCGGCTCAAGCGATGTCTTTGAACGCACGATGCTCACGGTTCTGAGCCTCGGCCACGGGGCGGCAGGTCACATGGCCCTTGAAGGTGTTGACGCCGTCCCCGAGGAGCGGATTCTCTTCGATGGCCCCCTTCAAGCCCAATTCAGCGATCTTGAGCACGTAGGGCAAGGTTGCGTTGGTGAGGGCGAAGGTGGAAGTGCGGGGCATGGCGCCCGGCATGTTGGTCACGCAGTAGTGCACCACTCCGTCCACCTCGTAGACGGGATCGCTGTGGGTGGTGGGACGCGTGGTTTCGAAGCAGCCGCCCTGATCGACCGCCACGTCGACGGCTACCGCCCCGGGCTGCATGGCGTCGATCATTTCGCGGGTGACCAGTTTGGGGGCGTTGGCACCGGGAATGAGCACGGCGCCTACCGCCAGATCAGCCGTCTCCAACGATTTCTGGATGTTGTACTGGTTGGAGTAGATGGTCAGGATCTTGCCGAAAAAGAGGTCGTCCAACTCGCGCAGTTTCTCGAGGTTGACGTCCAGAATCGTGACGTGGGCCCCCAGTCCCATGGCCATCTTGGCGGCGTTGACGCCCACCGTTCCGCCGCCGATGATGACCACGCGGGCGGGCCAAACTCCCGGGACGCCGCCCAACAGGACGCCTCGTCCGCCGTGCGGCTTCTGAAGATAGTAGCTGCCCACGATGATCGACATGCGTCCGGCCACTTCGCTCATGGGAGTGAGCAGAGGCAGGCTTCCTCCGCGGTCGGGGATGGTCTCGTAGGCCACGCCGGTCACCTTGCGCTCGAGCAGCACCTGAGTGAGACCGGGCAGAGGAGCCAGGTGCAGGTAGCTGAACATGATCTGGCCTTCGCGCATCCGCTCATACTCGGGCTCGATGGGCTCCTTGACCTTGACGATCATGTCGCTGCGCAGGTAGACATCGTCGGCGCTGTCGACCGTTTCGGCGCCGGCGCTTTCATACTCGCGGTCGCTGAATCCCGAGCTGTGGCCGGCGCCCTTCTCGACGTAGACGGTATGGCCGGCCACAACCAACGCGTGCACGCCGGACGGCACCAT
The DNA here is from genome assembly GCA_035471785.1 of Acidobacteriota bacterium. Classification (NCBI taxonomy): domain Bacteria; kingdom Pseudomonadati; phylum Acidobacteriota; species Acidobacteriota bacterium. The sequence continues at coordinate 41,990 of DATIPQ010000099.1, read as the reverse complement.
CCCTACGCGCGACTCATTGTCCTTGATCTCTTTCGGCAGTCCTATCAGCACAAGCTCGCCCCTTTCTTGAATCTCATTTGCAGCCTCGCCTCGCGTCTCATTCTATCGATTTCTCGGTGAAAGGAAAGGGCCGGTCCCCATTAGTTGGGAGAAAGCCGCCGCGGCCACGCCAGATACTGCTCATCTCATCCCGTGGCAGCTCGCCGTTATGCTAAAGTAGCCCCTCGCGCAAAGCGTACGGGGGCGCCTCGAAGCAGCAAGGGGCAGGTTTAGGGATCCATGGAGAAGTTCAGGCCGGAAGTTGACGTCGAAGCCATGCACCGCCGATCCCGCTGGGTGGCATTGGCTCTCATTGCCACGGCCGTCCTCTTCCTGCTGGTGCTGGCGGCCGGATGGCTGCCGCACGCAGGAGGCGACCACGGCCAAGGCGGGCATGGCGAAACGGTTGAGAACGCGGTTGACTATGTCCCTCCCTTGTGGGCGGTGGCGCCCTTTGCGGGAATTCTGCTGGCCATCGCCTTTCTGCCCCTCATCCGACGCACGGCGCACTGGTGGCACTCCAACCTCAACCGCTTTGCGGTGGCAGCTTGCTTGGGGATCGTGACGCTCTTCTACTATTTCCTTCTGCACCCCGGCGGAATCAGCAATCATTTCACCCACGCCGAGCATGTTGCGGCCGGATTTCCTACCGTCTGGGCGGCTTTCAGCAATGCCATCTTCGCCGAGTTCATTCCCTTCATCATCTTGCTCTTCGCCCTCTACGTCATCAGCGGCGGCGTCAGCCTGACGGGAGACCTGCAAGCCCACCCCATCATCAACACCAGCTTCCTGGCCACGGGGACGCTGTTGGCCAGCTTCATCGGGACGACGGGGGCGGCCATGGTGCTGATCAGGCCCCTCTTGAGCACCAACAGGGAACGCCGCAAGGTCCGCCATACAGTCATTTTCTTCATCTTCACGGTGTGCAATTGCGGGGGACTGTTGCTGCCCATCGGCGATCCTCCACTCTTCCTGGGCTATCTGAGAGGGGTTCCCTTCACCTGGACGCTGGATCTCTGGCCCTACTGGGTGGGGGTCAACGTGGCTCTGCTGGTCATTTACTACATCTGGGACCGAATCGAGTACGGGCGGGAGCGTCCCGAGGACCTGCGGCTCGACCGCCGGCAAGTGCGCAGCCTGCGCCTGCGAGGCACCCATAATCTGGTCCTGCTGGGGCTGGTGGTCCTTTGCGTCGCATTCGTGGTCCCAGGCAAACCCCTGCTTGGAACTTCCGTCTACACACCGGTCTTCTTGCGCGAAACCTTGATGTGCCTGCTGGTGGCCGTCTCGCTGCTGACCACTCGACCCGCCACCCGCGCGGCCAATGACTTCAATTATCACGCCATTCTCGAGGTCGCGGCGCTTTTCTCGGGCATTTTCATCACCATGCAGGTTCCCATCGAGATCCTTCACGCCCGAGGAGCCGATTTGGGCCTCAACAGCGGTGCTGGATTCTTTTGGATCACCGGCGTCCTTTCCAGCTTCCTCGACAACGCTCCCACCTACGTCGTGTTCTTCGAAACCGCGGTGGTCATGGAGGTGCAGGGCGCAGCCACCGTTGCACTGGGGGCGGGACGCACCATCGCAGAACCCTTCCTGATCGCCATCTCGCTGGGAGCCGTTTTCATGGGAGCCAACTCCTATATCGGCAACGGGCCCAACTTCATGGTCAAGAGCATTGCCGAACAGTCAGGCGTGCGCATGCCTTCCTTCTTCGGCTACATGCTCTACAGCCTGGTGGTCCTGGTCCCCATCTTCGTGGTGATCACCTTCATCCTGTAGCCGTCGATCAACGCTGAATCTCGCCGTTGAGGTAGTCGACCGTCAGATTGACCAGAAGCCTGACCCCCAGGTCGAAGGAATCTTCATCGATGAGGAACTCAGGGGTGTGGTGGGCGGTGGGCTCTTGCAGGTGAGGCGGCTTGGCGCCCAGGAAGAAGAAGAATCCCGGCACTTCCTGAGCGTAAAAGGAGAAGTCCTCGGCACCCGTTATGGGAGGCACGACTATGACCTGCTCTTGCCCGGCCACGCGGTACACGGTGGGCAGCACCGCCTCGGTCAGGCGCTCGTCGTTGTGGGTGACGGGGTAGCCGATGTCGATTTCGACCTCGGCCTCGGCGCCGGCCGATTCCGCGATGGAGTTGGCCGTCCGCCGGATGCGCTCGTGAATGTCCTTCTGCATGTCGGTATCGAGAGCCCGGATGGTGCCCTCCATCTCCACCTGGTTGGGGATGATGTTGGAACGCACGCCGCCGCGGATCATTCCGATGGTTACGATGGCGGGTGCTTGAGTGATGTCCGTTTGACGGCTGACGATGGTCTGCAAGCCCATGATGATCTGAGCCGATACCACGATGGGGTCGATGCCCAGGAAGGGCGAGGCGCCGTGGGTCTGCTTTCCCTTGACCTTGATGCGCAGCACGTCGGCGCTGGCCATCAGCCCTCCGGGCCGGTAGTTGACGGTGTTGACCGGCATGGTGGAGGAGATGTGGAGACCGAAGACGGCACCGGGCACAGGGTTCTCCATCACGCCTTCCTTGACCATCAGTTCAGCGCCGCCCTCCTCGCCGCGGGGAGCTCCCTCCTCGGCGGGCTGAAAGATGAACTTGACCGTCCCCGGCAGTTGATCCCTCAGGGAGGCCAGCACCTGGGCCGCTCCCATCAATATGGCCACGTGGGAATCGTGTCCGCAGGCGTGCATGACTCCCACCTCTTGGCCGTTGTAGGTAGCCCGTTGGGTGGACGCGAACTCCAGTCCGGTGGCCTCGGTGACGGGCAGACCGTCCATATCGGCTCGCAGGGCCACCACGGGTCCCGGACGGCCGCCTCGCAGCAGTCCGACAACCCCCGTATGAGCCACCTCGGTCTGCACCTCCATGCCCAGCGAACGCAGGTGATCGGCCACCTTGGAAGCGGTGCGGAATTCACGGTTGGAAAGCTCGGGGTGGCGGTGGAAATCGCGCCGCCAGGCGACAACCTGATCTTCGACGGCCTCCACCCGTTGGTCGATTTGGCGATGCAGTCCGTCTTCTTGTCGAGGGACGGTTTCCAGCGAGAGCGCTACTCCCGCCACCAGGAAAAGCAGGCTGGCAAAAATGGCGATGGGTTTCATCCGTCCAGTATCGCGGAAGACGCCTTGCCGCGACAAGGGCGCCGCCCTTCAGGGTGTCGACGAGCCCATCAGGGCGATCAGGGACCCCAACACGTGAGGACGCGATGAAGCCTGCCCGCCGTCCCCCGAAAAGGTGTCGGTTATAAAGCCCCGTTGCAGCATTCCCCGGCGGACGGCCGAGCGCAGGCTGCGGCCCAAGCCATCGGCTTCCTCGACGAAACCGTAACGCCGCATGCCCTCCCACAACAGGTAGTTGAGGGGCAGCGACACGGTCTGGGGACCGCAGCAGGAACCGTTTACCTCCTGGGGCCGGCCCTGCGGGCGAGGATAGAGGGCGATGCCAGCCTCCACGCGAAAGCGGCCCTTGCCGCTGAGGTGGTCGAGCATGCGCCGGGCCTGGGCGGCATCCGGCACTCCTGCCCACAGCGGCAAGAACGAGGAGATGCTGAGAGGATTGGACTTGCCGTCTTTGTTCGGCGGCGAGCGGTAAAGGGCGTCCTGCTGGTCCCACAGCCGCTCATTCATGCGCCGGGCCAAAGCGCGGGCGCGAGAATGCCAGGCCCGGGCTTGATCGGGCCGCTCCAAGGCCGCCGCCATGTGGCCCAGACTCTCCAATTCGCTCACCAGCAAGGCGTTGAGTCCGGGATCGGGCGCGCCCAGGCGTACGTCCAGGCCATAGGGCAGTCCCTCAGGCGGCTGCCTCCACTCGATGAGTCCGTCGCCGTCTCGGTCGCAGCGCAGCAGGTATTCGGCGTTGCGGACGGCGGCCAAGTAGGATTCCTGCAAGAAGCCGCCCTCGGCCCCCCGCCGGTGAAGTTGCAGGCTGAGCCAGGCGAAAAGGGGGACCGAGTCGCCGCGGGGCGCTTTCTTGCCGACATACTCCTGGGGATAGGGCACAGCCCTTGCAGGAAAGGAGCCGTCAGGGCGCTGCTGGGCCATGAAAAGGCGCAAGGCGTCCTGAGCGGCCTGCAGGTCGACTTGAGCCAAGGCCAGCAAGGCCAGCGAAGTGAAGAGGCTCTGACCGTCATGGCCGCCCGCCCAGGTGGGTTCGCGGGAATCGACGAGGAAGGGATAGGCGGCCGAACCCTGAGGCGGAAACATCATCTGGCGGGCCAGCGAAAGTGCCTGCCACTCGGTCAAGCCGCGCCGTGCGCCCTCCATGGCCGGCTGGTAGCGTTGGCGGCTCTGCTCGAAGATCTCTTCAAAAGGGAAGGTAAAGATAATGCGGTTGGCTTGAGTCCAGATCAAGCCGCGATGCAGGCCCGAGGCCCGAATCACCCTGAGTGTGCTGCTTTCCCCCGCGGGAATGGTGAGCGTGGCCGCCAGTGCCAGCGCCCGCGGCTTCTTGGGCGCCAGGCCCGAAAGCGAGGGCGCTCGTGCGTGAGCCAGAAACTCCTCGGCTCCCCCCTCATAGCCGCCCCAGGATTCAGCCTTGCGGTCGAGCAGAATGAGGTCCTCCAATTCCTCCTCGAAGGCCTCCAGCCTGACCGACGCCCAGTCTTTCCATGACTCCTTGTGAGAGAAGAACAAGGCGTCGTCGTGCCCCTTCAGCTCGGCCTTGTGCACCGGTTCGTCGCGCTGGTAAAGGGTCAGGACCTGGATTTCCTGCTCCTCCGCTCCCCGATTGGCGAGAGTCAGTTCCTGAATCAAGAGCGTGGAGGAGAAGACCGCCAAGCGGTGTTCCACTTCGATTCCCTGCAAGGGCGAATAACTGAGGAAGGCGGCGTCCGAATAATTCTCCTGCATGCGGGGCGGACGCGCGAAATCCCCCACCGGACCCACCAGCAGGGTCTCGCGCTTGAAATAGAAGCTGAGGCTCCCGGCGCTGTCGGTATGCAGGCCCAGGGGCTGGGAGGGATCGCGCATGCTCAGCCGGTATCCCTGGTCAAGGGCGTAGAGGGTGCGGTCGCGGGGGGCGGTGTAAAGGGTGTGGAGCGCCAACGATCCGTCGTCGGAGAGGCTGGACAGAGGCAGGGCGTCCTGGGCCGTCAGGCAAGGGCCGCTCAAAAGAAGCAGCGCCAAAATTCGCTCGAACATACTTCCAGGATAGCCTGTCAGCCTGCCATCTAGTGCAGTAGTCAGAAGTTTTGAGCCACCCTGTCGCGTTATCCCACGCCTTCAGCGTTCGGACCTTTGCCTTCTGAAACCCAGGGTGGCGCCGCCGTCTCGCCTTCGCTCGCCGGGGCTGACCCTGGGCTGGCGAATCGCTCGCCTTCAGCGAGCCCGGACTTGACTTCTAACACAGTCGCTGGGCTGGCGAATCTGTCCCTTTCAGACAAAAAACGGCGGTCCCTGGCTCAGAACTTATGACCGGCAGCACTACAGGATTTCTTCCAGATTGAACTGTTCTTGGTACTTGGGAGCCACGTAGACGTAGCTCTCGTCGCGCAATTGATCGAGAAACTGCTCCAGGTAGGGCTGAGCTTTCTGGTTGCGCAGGTACTCCACGACCTGGGGCCTGACCTCTTCCAGGGGAACAGGCGTGGCGGGCGTCCGGGCCAGGACCTTGATGATGGCGAATCCGAAGGCGGTCTCGATAACGCCGCTGGAAGATCCCACTTCGAGGTCGAAGGCCGGCCCCTGCAAGGCGTCTGACAACTGGTCGCGGGTAAAGGTGCCGCTGCGTCCGCCTTGGCTGGCGGTGGCGGTGTTGTCCGAGTACTCTCGGGCCAGTTCCTGGAAGGCCTCGCCGGCTTCCAGCCGGGCCACGATGTCTTCGGCCAGATCCCGCACCTTGGAGGCGTCTTTGCCCTCGCTTTCCAGGATGATCTCGGCCAACTCCACCGTAGCGGGTTCGGTAAAGCGCTCTATGTTCTCCTGGTAGAAGGCTTCGATTTCGTCGCTGAGAATGGTGACCTTGCTGAAGACGAAGGCGTTGTTGATGCGCGACTGGACATACTGGTCTTCAATACCCTTGCGGAAGTCCTCGTAAGTCGTTCCCTGCTGCTCCAAAACCTGCTTGAGAACGTCGATGGACGGGATGCCGTTGGGGTCCATGATCTCCCGCTTGATGTAGGCATCCACATCCTGCTCCATCGGGGCCAGCATTCCGTATTCTTCGGCCCGCTGGTACATGAGGCGGGAGATGATCATGTTGCGCAGGATATTGGGACGCTGCTCCTGGAACATCTGCCGGCCTTTTTCGGGATCGCTGGCGTTGGCGCCCATGACGCTGACGCGAATGCGGTTGATCTCGGCATCCAGGTCGGTCTTGGTGATGATGTCGGAATTCACCTTGGCCACGATCTCGTCGATAATGACGGTGTCGCCGGCGCTATCGGCTCCTCCGTTGGTCTGTCCTTCCTGGGCCGCAAGGCTCCCCGCCAACAACAGGATCGCCGTCAAGACTCTCAGGGCCGGCGCAAATCGGCCCGCCGGGCCGTCAGCTTCGCGTTTCAGCATATCGCTTCCTCCACTCCGACCGCAGTTCCTCGTCGTATATCGATATGGATGCATCGCGGATCAATTGTTTCAAAAACTCGTCCAGCGCGCGCCGTTCCTTTTCGGCCAGCAGCCTGACGTAGATTTCTTTCTGGACCTCGTAGTATTTCTGCTGGTGGCGCGGGATCGTCTCTTCCACCATGAAGAGATGGAAACCGTGTCCAGAGGTGAAGATATCACTGATCTCGCCCGGCTTCAGCCTGAAGACCACCTCTTCGAAGGGGGCCGGGAGCGAACCCTTCTCCACCAATCCCAAATCGCCTCCGGAAGCGGCTGATGCGCCTTGCGAGTAGAGTTGGGCGGCTTCTCTGAAGGCCCTCATGTCGCCGGCCTCCAGCTCGTTCTTCAGGCGCACCGCCTGGGGCCGGTCGGAAACCAGGATCTCCAGCAGATGAATGCGGTCGCCGGCTTCGAAGGAACTGTAATTGCGGTTGTAGTAGTTGCGGGTCTCTTGGGGCGTAACCTCGATCCCCGCGTAAACCTGATCACGCAACAGCTTCTGGCCCCGGAGGAAGCGCTGGATGAGGGATTGAGCCGCAACGCGGTCCTCAGCCTGGGGCATCCACTCCTGCACGGCGTTTTCCAAATCGGCCTCGCTGAGGGAAACATCTTCTGCATCGGCGCGACGGCTGATGAGGTAATCCGTGAGCATGTTGTGGAACATGTCGATGCGCTCGCCGGAATCGAGAGCGGCCAGGTCGAGCCCGCCGTTGAGGCGTACGAACGCCTCGAACTCGCTGCGTGAAATGACCTGACCGTTGACTTCCGCCAGCGCAATCCGGTCCTTTTGCTGACCTCCGTCGACCGCTTGCTCGGAACTCTTGAGGCGGCAAGAGGACGCCAGCAGCACAACCAGGCACAACGCGGCCGCAGATCGTAGAAACGGGATCCGAAGCGGGCGGTCTCTCATGCAGTGACTTCCTCTTCCGGCGCCGGCTGCCGAAAGTCCTTCGGCAACAGCCCTCCGCAAAGCCTTTCATTGTAGCACAGCCAATTCCTCGAGGAAGCCGTGCAGATTGTCGAAAATCTCCGAAACCCGGCTGGTGTCGGCCTGCAAGACCACCACCCCTTCCGGGGTCAGGGAAACGCCTTCTCCCGCCTCTACCAGCTTGATGACCTGCTGGGGCTGGACGGGGGTATCGTGTCGGAACTTGAGCATCAGCCGCGTTCCCTTGCGGTCGATCGAGAGCACCTTGAGGCGGCGCGCCTTGAAGCGCAGCCGGGCCTGACGGAAGAGATTGGAGAGGGAGCGGGGAAGTTTGCCGTAGCGGTCCACGGTCTCATCCCGGAGGCTGGCCAGGGCCTGCTCGTCGGCCGTGCTGGAGATGCGCTTGTAAAGCCACAGCCGCTGGTTGGAATCGTCGATGTAGTGGTCTGGAATCTGGATGTCGAGGCGCAGGTCGATGGAAGTCTGAACCTCGTCATCCACCGGCTGGCCCTTGAGCTCGCGTATGGTCTGGTCGAGCAGTTTGCTGTAGAGCTCGAAACCTACGGCGTTGATCTGTCCGGACTGCTCACCGCCCAGCAGGTTGCCGGCTCCCCTGATCTCCAGATCGAGGGCGGCGATGCGGAAGCCCGCCCCCAGGTCGGAGAACTCGCGGATGGCCTTGAGGCGGCGGCGGGCGTCGTTGCTCAGCACCTCTTCGGTGGGTATGAGCAGGTAGGCATAGGCCCGCCGGTTGGAACGGCCCACGCGTCCCCGCAGTTGGTAAAGCTGGGCCAGTCCGAAACGGTCTGCACGGTTGACCACCAGAGTATTGGCGCGCGGAATGTCGAGTCCGTTCTCGATGATGGTGGTGCAGACCAGCACATCGTACTCATACTCTACGAAATCGAGCATCACCTTTTCCAGACGGTCCTCCCGCATCTGCCCGTGGGCTATGGCCACCCGCGCATCTGGAACGGTGTCCTGAACCATCTGGGCGATGGAGTGGATGGTGTCCACGCTGTTGTGGAGAAAAAAGACCTGCCCTTTGCGCTTAAGCTCCAGGTCGATGGCGCTTTGGATGATCTGGCGCGAGAACTTGAGCACCACGGTTTGGATGGCGAGGCGGTCGCGGGGAGGCGTTTCGATGATGGACAGATCGCGCAGCCCGATCAGCGACATGTTGAGGGTGCGCGGGATGGGTGTGGCGGAAAGGGTGAGAACGTCGACTTTGGTTTTCAGCTTCTTGAGCTTTTCTTTGTGGGAAACGCCGAAACGCTGCTCTTCATCGATGATCACCAGACCCAGACGCTGGAAGGCGACGTCCTTGGAAAGCAGCCGGTGGGTGCCGATGAGAATGTCAACCGTCCCCCCTTTCACCTTCTTGAGGATTTCGCTCTGCTCTTTACGCCCGCGGAAGCGGCTGATCATCTCTAGCGTGACGGGAAAGCCCTGCATGCGCTCGGTGAAAGTGTTGAAGTGCTGGAAGGCCAGCACGGTGGTGGGAGCCAGCACGGCCACCTGCTTGTCGTCGGACACGGCCTTGAAGGCGGCCCGCATGGCCACCTCGGTCTTTCCGTAGCCCACGTCTCCGCAAATCAGGCGGTCCATGGGGCGCTCGGCTTCCATGTCGGCCTTGACGTCGCGGATGGCGGCCGCTTGATCGGAGGTCTCGGTATACTCGAAGGCCTCTTCGAACTCGCGCATCATCTCGTCGTCGGGAGGGAAGGCGTGTCCTTTGACGACGGCCCGCTGGGCGTAGAGCTTGAGCAGTTCGTCGGCCATGTCGCGCATCGACTTCTTGATGCGCTTCTTGGTCTTTTCCCAGGAAGCGCCGCCGAGGCGGTCCAGGGAAGGCTTGGCGTCTCCCGCCGAACTGTACTTCTGCACCAGGTCGAGGCGGTCGATGGGCACATAGAGCTTGGCGCCGCCATAGTAGGTGAGGACGGCGAACTCCTTGCTGTCGTCTCCCACGCCGATCTGCTTGAGTCCCCGGTACTGACCGATTCCGTGATCGATGTGGACGACGTAATCGCCTTCCCGCAGGTCGCGGAAGTCGGAGAGGAAGGTCCCGCTCAGGTCGCGCTTGGGGGGGCGGGACGGACGCTGCAGCTTGCTTTCTTCGAAAACGTCCTGCTGGGTGAGGACGTGAAGTCCCAGCGACGGGGAATGAAAGCCTTCCGACAAGCGCCCTTGCAGAATGCTGACATCGGCCGACAGGTCTTCAAAGTCCTCAACCTGGGCGGCCGCCACTTCGTACTCGCGCAGGATGTCCTGCATGCGCTCGGTCATGCCCGGGGTGTGCATGACGAAGAGGGCGCGCTGGCCCGCCTCTTTCCAGCCGGCCAGGTCCTGCACCAGATCGGGCAGCCGGCCATGATACTTGCGCTCCCTCTGGAAGTCGAAGGTGAAGTCCTCTCGCTCGCCCGGCTGGGGATCGACCGACCAGGTGTCGTGAGCCTGCAAGCGCTCTTTCCACCAGGATTCGGTCCAAAAGAGGCGCTCGGGCGGCAAGGCCAGATCACCGTCCTCGGAGCGGATCTGGAAATCGTCGCGGAAGCGCCGGAAGCGCTGATCGAGATCCTCCATCAACTGGCTGCGGCTCGAAATCACCCATTGCCAGTCGGACGCGTTTTCTTCCTGAGGACGGTAGTCGAAGAGATGCGACCCGGTTTCGAGCACCAGCGGAAAGAGCGACTCGAAGCCGTTGAACAACTCGCCGTCCGCCGTGAACTGGCGCTTCTCGCGCAGGGCTTCGGCAAAGCGCACTTCGTTCCAATGCTCGGGTGCCTCATGGTGCCAGCGCCGGATTTCGCTTTCCGTCACGGGCATCTCCCGCATGGGGATGACCTCGCACTGGGGCACCAGTTCCACCGAACGCTGCGTGGACGGGTCGAACTGGCGGATGGACTCGATCTCGTCCCCGAAGAGCTCGATGCGGACGGGATAGGGTCCGGAGGGCGAGTAGATGTCGATGATGCCTCCGCGCAGCGAGAATTCGCCTTCCTCGTTGACGGGATCTTCCTGCAGGTAGCCGACCTCCCGCAGGCGCTCCACCAGGTGTTGACGCGGCATCATGGCGCCCACCTCGAGGTGCAGGCAATGGCTGAGGAAATTGGCGCGCGAGGGCAGGCGCAAGCTGAGGGCGGCGGGAGTGGTGATGACCAGCGCGCGGGGCAGGCGGGTGAGCCTCCAAAGGGCCAGCGCGCGGCGGGCCAGGATGTCGGGGTGAGGCGAGAGTCCGCGGTAGGGATCGGCTTCCGTGCCGGGCAGGGTGAGGACCGAGGAGCGCCATTCGCGGGGCAGAAAGAAACGCAGGTCCTGAGCCCGGCGTTCGGCTTCGGCATTGTCGCGGCACAGCCACAACAGATTGCCGCTGCCGCAGTGGAAGCGGGCGGCCAGCAGCAGCGCCGTGTCGGCCGGATGGAGTCCTCCCAGCACGCCCTCCCGCAGGCTGCAAGAGGACGCCAGGCGCTGCAGCAGGGGATGCTCCCCCTTGCGCTCGGCAGCGGCTGAGGCTTTAGGGGTTTCCTGAGCCATGTTGAATCCGTTCAATGATTCCGGACGTGGAGTGGCCCGTCTGGAAGGCGATGGAGAGGACTCGTCCGCCGGCCTCTTCTACGGTCTTCCGTCCCACGATCTGCTCGACGGGCCAGTCGCCGCCCTTGACAAGCACGTCGGGAACCAACTCGTCGATGATGCGGGCGGGCGTGTCTTCCTGAAAATGGGTCACGTAGTCGACCGAGGCCAAGGCGGCCATCACCAGGGCTCTGGCCTGCTCGTCCTGGACGGGACGCGAGGGCCCTTTGAGACGGCGCACCGAGGCGTCGGAGTTGAGGGCCACCAGCAAAGCGTCCCCGCAGGCGCGAGCCTGTTCCAGATAGCGCACATGGCCGGGATGGAGAAGGTCGAAGCAACCGTTGGTGAAGACCAGACGGAGGCCCTTGCGGCGCAGTCGATCGCGCACCTCCAGCATTTCCTGACGGGATTTGATCTTATCCTCCAGAGCGGGCACTCATCCTCCCAATTCACGGCGGAAGCACTCGGCCAAGCGGCGGGCCGGCGGCTCCAAATCGAGTCCTGGCTCTGCTTCCAGCATGATGCGGATCTTGGGCTCGGTTCCCGAATAGCGCACCAGCACGCGTCCGCGGGAGTCCAGTTCGCGCTCCACCCGCTCGACCTCCCTGGAGAGTGAAGGGATCTCCTTCCACTCCGGCTTGGAAGCCACCGGCACGTTGAGCAGCAACTGCGGGTGGCGCACCATCGACTCGGCCAGTTTCGACAGGGGCCGGCCGCTGGAGGCCAAAAGTGCCGCCACCTTGACGGCGATCAACTGGCCGTCTCCGGAGGGTAGCATTTCGCTGAGGATGATGTGGCCCGACTGCTCGCCGCCCAAGGGGTGCCCCCCCTTCTTCATGGCCTCCCACACGAAGCGGTCGCCCACCGGGGTGCGCAGCAGATGGATTCCGCTGTCGGAGAGGGCCTTTTCCAGTCCCAGATTGGACATGACGGTGCTGACGATGGCGCGCTTGGGCAGGCGTCCTTGAGCGTCCATCTGGCGGGCCAGCATGAGCAGCACGTAGTCGCCGTCAAGCAGCCGGCCTGTCTCGTCGCTGAGGATGATGCGGTCGGCATCGCCGTCGAAAGCGGCGCCCATGTGAGCGCCCTCCCGCCTGACGCGCTCTGCCATGGCCTGGGGATGGAGCGCCCCGCAACGGCTGTTGATGTTGCGCCCGTCGGGATCGGCTCCCAGCGCCACCACCTCGGCTCCCATCTCGGTCAGCAGCCGGGGGGCGCTGCGATAGGCGGCGCCGTTGGCACAGTCGAGGACGATCTTGAGGCCTGTCAAGGAGTGTCCGGCGGCGGCCGAGGCCAGAAAATCGAGGTAGCGCCGCAGAGAGGGCTGGTCGGAGGTCAGCAGGCGGCTCAGATCGGCTTCCTGCCCGTCCTCTTGCAGCTCCGGAATGGCCGAGCCGGGCCCGGCGGGTACCTCCTCCAGCCGCCCCACGGCGGCTTCCAACTCATGTTGACGGTGGTCGGGCAGCTTTTCGCCGTCGGGTCCGAAGATCTTGAGTCCGTTGTCGTAGAAGGGGTTGTGGGAGGCGGAAATGACGACTCCCGCCGAGGCTTCCGAGTCCTCTCGGGTCAAGTAGGAGACGGCGGGAGTGCTGATCACTCCCAGGGCCTTGGGCCGGCTTCCCGAGGAGCGCAGGGCCCGGCACAGGATGTTCTCAATCCAGGGCCCGCTGGCGCGGGTGTCGCGTCCGATCAGAATGCGTCCGCCGAAGAGGGTGCCGACAGCGGCTCCCAGGCGTGAGAGGGTGTTGCCGTCCAAGGGGGGATGTCCGGCCCGCGCACGAATGCCGTCGGTGCCGAACAGAATCGGGCGGGAATTCATTGGGTCTTTCTCACCTCGACGCTATCGACTTCCTCGATGCGCAACATGGAGTAGCGTTCCGGAACCACCACGCGGGGAACCACCTGCTGGTAGGCCCTCCGGGGTTCGATATTCCGGGTGGTGATCACGGCCTGAAAAATGGAAGGATCGATTTCACCCTGGAAGGAGATGGGCACCGAGCCTCTCACCCTGACGGTTCCGCTGCGCAGGCGGGCATTGGTGTCCGGGGGAACGATCTCGACCGGAATTCCGGTGAGGGTGACGGGTCTGCGTTTCTCTTCGATCTGCACGCGCACCAGGGCCGATTCTTCGATCACGCGCACGCGCTCGTGGTCCACCACCAGCTCCCTGCGGACCTGGAAGCTCTCAGTGCGTCCGTCGATATCGATGGGGACGGTCTTGACCTCGTCCACGGTTTCTACCGCCGAGCGAGGACCGGACACCGTAGCCCGCGCCGGTGTGGCCAGAGTTGCCACCCTCTCGTAGTTCTCAGGCGGATTTCCCTCCACCTGGGGGTTTACCGGCAAAAGGCGTTCGACTTTGGGCTCGATGATGATCTCGATCAGAGCGGGACGGCTCAGTTGCAGCACCTGCAGGTCCCGCGGCCTGTTGACCACGGGCGGCATGCGCTCCGTTCGCCGGCCGGCGTCGGCATCGCGCAGATCGATGCTCATAACCATCGAGGAGAGGTCGTCACCCGTCAAATTGCGCGGCGAACGCACCCTGACGTCGACCCGGCGGGGCGGGTCGTTGGCGATGGCCAGGTGGTCGGGAAGGTTGACGTACTCCACCGGCATGCTGATGTCGCGTTCCACGATCTGGCGGCTGGCCACCTGAAACCAGAGCATGACCGCCAAGAGCAGCGACAGCAGTTTGAGGCCGGTGTTATTGGTAATCCATTCGCGCCAATTGATCATGGGGTTCAGGAAGAAGAGGAGGGGGCTTCGCCGCCTTCCGTCATGGCGTGAGCCCTGGCGGCTTTCTTGCTTTTAGGTTGAGTCTTGATCTTCTTTTCGGCCTTAGGCTTCTTCTCAGCCGTTTCCTCTGTGCCGCCCTCCTTGACGGTAGGCTCCAGATGCCTTTTCAGCAGCTTGAGCAGACGGGGGCCGTCGAGTCCCCGCGTCATCTCGCGATCGACGACCAGGGAGATCTTGCCGGTCTCTTCGGATACCACCACCGCCACGGCATCGGTCTCCCGCGAAATGCCGATGGCGGCCCGGTGGCGGGTCCCCAGTTCCTTGCTCAAGTAAGGATCGAGCGTGAGCGGCAAAAAGCAGCCGGCAGCCGCGATGCGATCGCCGCTCAGAATCACGGCCCCGTCGTGAAGAGGGGACTTGGGATTGAAAATGGTCACCAGGAGGTCATAGGTGAGGGCGGCATCCAAGCGGATTCCGCTTTCGATGTAGTTCTTGAGTCCGATCTCCCGCTCGATCACGACCAGTCCGCCGATGCGCTGGCTGGACAGAGTAGTGGCCGCCAGAACGACCTCGTCGTAGCGCATGGGCGGTGCGTTCTCGAAGAAGCGCTTGAGGAAACTGCCCCGTCCTAGACGGATCAGTCCCTGGCGGATCTCGGACTGGAAGATGACGATGAGGGCGAAGATGAAGTAAGTGATGAAGTAGTCGAGAAAGAGCCCCACCGTCTGCATGTTGAGGGCCCGCGTCAGATAGTAGAAAAGGAGCAAAGCTGCGGCGCCCAGAGACATCTGCCATCCGCGCGTGCCGCGGATCAACAGCAACACCTGATAGATCAGGAAGCCGGCCACCAAGACGTCCAGGACGTCGACCCATCCGATTCGCGTGAAGGCCTCGATGAACTCTGCCATCACTCTCCCTCTCTTTCCCGGAGGATGGCGTCTACGATGTCGGCGACTTGTCTCATGGCTGCTACGTCGTGCACTCGGACCAGGTGAGCACCGCGCATCAGGGCGGCGGCTGCCGAGGCGGCCGAACCCAGCAGCCTTTCTTCGACCGGCAGATCTAAAATCTTGCCGATGAAGCTCTTGCGGGACGTCCCTACCAGGATCGGCAGCGAGAACCGCCTGAGAAACGACAACCTGTTGAGTATCAGCAGATTATCATGCACGGTCTTGCCGAAACCGATGCCGGGATCAAGGATGATTCTATCATGGCCGATCCCTTCTGCGGAGGCTTCTGCAAGGGCGTGTTCGAAGTAGCAATCGATGTCCGAAAGGATGTCGGGACTGGGGGCTCTTTTCTGCATGTCTGCGGGAGTTCCGCGCATGTGCATGAGCACGCAGCCGACGCCGCTTTCGGCCACCACCTGGGCCATTTGCGAATCAAGGCGGAAGGCGCTGATGTCGTTGATCAGATCAGCCCCGGCGGCCGCCGCGGCGCGGGCCACCTCGGCCTTGTAGGTATCGACCATGAGGGGAATGGCGAGGTGGCTGCGCAAGGCTTCCAGAACGGGGAGCAGGCGCCGCATTTCTTCCTGCTGGGAAACGGGGTCGGCGCCGGGGCGGGAGGACTCGGCGCCGATGTCGATCAAGTCGGCGCCCTGGTCGACCATCTGGCGGGCTCTTTGCAGGGCCTTGTCGCGACCCTGATAGAGCCCGCCGTCGAAGAAAGAGTCGGGAGTCAGGTTGAGGACGCCCACTACCAGCGTTCGCTCGCCCAGTTCAATGGTCCGCCCGCGGGTTTGCAGACTGAAGCGAGGTCGCCGAAGTGGGTCCTGGTTCATTAGGCGGGTGCGGGACTGTCGTTGGGATTGACCAACGGCGGGAGGGGCTTCTCGCCCTTGCTCTTCTCCTCGCGGGAGCTCTCTTCAACCTGGGCCGGGGCCGAGGATCCGCCGTCGTCGCGCTTGATGCTCTCGCCCTTGATGGCCGCTTCGATCTCTTTGCCGTTGAGCGTCTCGTACTGCAACAGGGCCTCGGCCAGACGCACCAGGCCGTCCTTGTGCTCGCGCAGTATGGAGCGGGCTTCCTGGTAGCCCTTGTTGACCAGATTGCGCACCTCGGTGTCGATCTTGATGGCGGTGGCCTCGCTGTAGTCCTGTTGGGTCTGGATGTCGCGTCCCAGGAAGATCTGCTCTTCCTTGCGCCCATAGGTCAAGGGTCCCATCTCCTCGCTCATGCCCCATTCGCAGACCATCCTGCGCGACAACTCGGTCACCCGCTTAAAGTCGTCTGAGGCGCCGGTGGTGCAAGTGTTGAGGAACTCTTCCTCGGCGATGCGTCCGGCCAGCAGGATGGCGAGGCGGTTCTGCATGTATTCGCGGCTGTAGTTGTACTTGTCTTCCTCGGGCAATTGCATGGTGACGCCCATGGCCCGGCCGCGGGGAATGATGGTGACCTTATGCAGGGGGTCGGCTTCCGGCAGTATGTAGGCGACCAGGGCGTGACCGGCCTCGTGATAGGCGGTGTTGCGCTTCTCGTCCTCGGACATGATCATGGAACGCCGTTCCTTGCCCATCAAGACCTTGTCCTTGGCCTCTTCGAAGTCGTACATGATCACGGCCTTGCGGTTGTGACGGGCGGCGATCAGGGCCGCCTCGTTGACCATGTTGGCCAGTTGAGCGCCCGAGAATCCAGGCGTGCCGCGGGCCAGCACGGAGAGGTCGACGCTGTCGTTGAGGGGAATACGGCGGGTGTGAACCTTGAGGATGCCCTCGCGTCCCCGGATGTCGGGGAGGCTGACGACAACCTGGCGGTCAAAGCGTCCGGGACGCAGCAAGGCGGGATCAAGCACGTCGGGACGGTTGGTGGCGGCGATGAGGATGACGCCCTCGTTGGATTCGAAGCCGTCCATCTCAACCAGCAACTGGTTGAGGGTCTGTTCGCGTTCGTCGTGTCCGCCGCCCAGTCCGGCGCCCCGGTGGCGGCCCACGGCGTCGATTTCGTCGATGAAGATGATGCAGGGAGCGTGCTTTTTGCCCTGCTCGAAGAGGTCGCGCACGCGGCTGGCGCCCACGCCCACGAACATCTCCACGAAGTCGGAGCCGGAAATGCTGAAGAAAGGCACGTTGGCTTCACCGGCAATGGCGCGGGCCAGCAGAGTTTTTCCCGTGCCTGGAGGGCCGATGAGGAGGACGCCCTTGGGAATGCGTCCGCCCAGTTTCTGGAACTTCTGAGGCTCTTTCAGGAACTCGACGATTTCCTGCAACTCTTCCTTGGCTTCGTCCACCCCGGCCACGTCCTTGAAGGTGACTTTCTTCTGCTGATTGGTGGTCAGCCGGGCGCGGCTGCGTCCGAAGGAGAGGGCCCGGTTCCCGCCCGCCTGCATCTGGCGCATGAGGAAGATCCAGAAGCCCACAAAGAGCAGAATGGGGAACCAGGAGGTCAAGAAGAAGACCATCCAGCCTCCCTCGTCCTGATCGGCGAACTGGACAAAAGCCCCTTTGTCGCGCAACTGATTACCCACGTCGGCCGCTCCGTCAGCCGGAATATAGGCTTTGAAAGGTTGCCCGTCGGTCTCGGGAGACGAGGGGTTGACGTAGTAGCCCTCGACGCGGTTGCCTTCAATCTTGACGGGATTGCTGGGATCGCTCTTGATGGCGCCCTCTTCCACGTACTCCATGAAGCGCGTGTAAGACAACTCCTCGGGGCTTCCGCTGTTCATGGAAGCCAGCAGTTGCCACAGGGCGATGGCCGCCACGATTATGAAGATCCAAAGAAAGGCATTCTTGGCAGTTGAATTCAGCACGTAACCTCCGAAGGCCATGCGAGGCCAAGTTTCCATTATAGCAATGAAAAACACCGACGGAGTTGCGTGATCGTCCGCCGGATGGGTCCTCGTGGCTGTCGTGAGAAGCGGTAGCGAAGGGCGGGAGTCGCCGTCCCTCCCCTGAAAAAAATCATGGCGCGATTTGGCGCCGAACCCCCTAAAGGTCGTCGTTGCCCGCCTCTCTCGTCTAGTTATTATAAACGTTTCGACCCCTGTGTGGGTTTCACCTGTCGTCGTCTTTCTCTTCAGCCGAGGGTTTTCCGTCCTCGTCAAGGAGGACGGCCACGGCCTCGGAATCATCGGCGTCGGCCACACGATCGGCACGCGGCGCCAGCCCCTCTACCCACAATAAGACGTCGCCGGACTGCAAAAGGATTAGGGAATCGCGACGGCTTCTGGGAACCCGCGCCTCCTGCAGAAGTTCCTTGAGCTTGTGCTCGCGCTCGGCGCCCGCGGGTTGAAAGCGGTCGCCGGGACGCCGGTTGCGCACCAGGACGCGCTCTTCGGGAAGGCGCAAGACCACCCGGGCCGAGGCTGACTGGCGGGCTTGGGGACAGCGAATCAGGTGCAGGCTGCGTCCGATTTCCGCGATGGCCGCCTGCCCCGGCACGGAGACGGTCCGCTGAAAGGGCGGGACGGGAGAGCGGCGGGTAAAGCGAAGCGTGCCCACCTCGGCCAGCATTCTCCATCCCTCGGCCAGGTGCACCTCGCCGCCCGAGGGCTGAGCGGCTACCCGCTTCATCTGCTCCACCTGCTGGAAGCGGGCTTGCAGCAGTTGCATGGCCGGAGCGGTGCCCGTCTCCTGAGGCGGCTGCTCCGGACTCTGTTCTGCACTGCGGGTCCAGGCCCGCCTCAAGACCTCGCCCTGCAAGGCCGGGTGCAGGCGGCTCCAGGGTTCGATCTCCAGCACCCACTCGTCCTCCTGGCGCGAGAAGTTGGAATCGAGAAAGTCCTCAGCCTGACGTCCCAGCCAGTCGTCCACCTCCTCCAGCAAGGCGGCGCTGCGGGCCAGCACCGGCGCCAACGAGGGATTGATGCGCTCCTCCAACAGCGGACGCAGGCGGCGGCGTACCCAGATCCGGTCCAGCCGCAAATCGCTGTTGCTGGAATCGTAGCGGTAGTCCTGTCCCTGGCGCTTGAGGTAGTCCACGACGTGCAGGCGGGAAGTATCGAGAAGCGGACGCACCAACGTCAATCCGGGCGGATGGCGGAAGCGCTTGAGCGGACGCATGCAGGCCAGCCCCTCCACCCCGGCGCCCCGCATCAGCCGCAGCAGCAGCGTCTCGGCTTGATCGTCCTGGTTGTGTCCGGTGGCGGCCGTGACCTGACCGTCCTCCTGCTCGCTGCTCTCGGCCAGCAGCGAATAACGGACCTGGCGGGCGCAGGCCTCCAGGTTGAGCTGCTGCTCCCGGGCCAGCCGCCGCACATCGGCGCGGGCCACCTTGAGGGGCACCTCCAGACGGCGGCACAGATGACGAACGAAGCTTTCGTCCTCGTCCGATTCCTGGCCGCGCAAGCCATGGTTGAGATGAAAGGCCGCGAGGGAGATCTGCAGGGCCTGGCGCAGCGAACGCAGAGAGAGCGCCAGAGCGGTGGAATCGGGACCGCCCGAGAGAGCCAGCACCAAGGTCTCTCCGGGGGATGCCAGTTCGTGTCTTTTGATGTATCCCAGCAGGTGTTGTTCGAAGGGATCGCTCATGGCTTCATCTTTGACTTTACAGCGCTCGTCAACCGGGCGGCCCCATGAGTTGCCGGGCTTTGCTTTCCCACTGAGAGGCTTCGCGCAGCTTTCCCTGGCGTTGCAGGACGACCGCAAGCGTCAGGCAGGCTTGGGCGAACTCGGGATCCCGCTCCACGGCCTTGCGGTACTGAGCCTCGGCCTCGGCCCAGCGTCCCCGGCGGGCGAAGAAATTGCCGTAGTTGAAGTATCCCGCGGCGTCGCCGGGCGCCGCCTGGATGGCCTTCTGATAGATCTCGACCGCTTCCTCCTCCCGGCCCGCCGCCTCCAGGTGAGTGGCCAGTCCGCTCAAGGCCTGGGTATCGTCGGGCGCCGCTTCCGCTAAGCGGCGGAAAGTCTCAATGGCCTTGTCGTGCCGCCCCAGGTGTCCGTAAGAGGTGGCCAGGTTGAAGAGGACGTCCTTGGACCCCGGCTTCAGTTGCAGCGAGCGGGAGAAGGCTTGAGCGGCTCCTTCCCACTGTTCCAGTCCGCTGCGCGCCACACCCAGAAAATGCCAGGACTGCCAGTCGGAGGGGTTGGCCTTGGTCACCATCTCGAGTCCCTCGGCGGCCTCTTGAGCGCGTCCTGCCTGCAAATAGGCGAAGGCCAGATTGGTGGCCGCCTGAAGGTCTCCGGGAGAAAGCTCGAGGGCCTTCCGGTAGGAGGCGATGGCCTCCTGAGGACGGTTCAAACGCGAGTAGACGCGGCCCAGGTAGTCGTGAACCAGCGGCGTCGAAGCATCCTTCTCGACCGCCTGCTCGAGATAGCGCAGGGATTGTTGGAGGCGATCTTCGACAAAGGCCTGCATGGCTCGATAAATGTTGGCGTAAACCTCGATCTTGTCTTTGGGATCGGGAAGATCTCCGTCCTCTGCGCTCAGGTCGACGGGACTCGAAGTGCTCAGGTAGCCCAGCGACTGCAAGCGCTGGCGCTGCTGAGGATCCATGGCAGCCGGCTGAGCCGCCTCCTGTCCCTGGTAGCGCGTACGCACCTCGCGCAGCATCTGGCGCAGACGGTTGGCCAGGCTGGTGCGGTCGGAATAGAGATTGGTTTCCTCTGCGGGGTCCTCTTTCAGGTCATAGAGTTCGGGATGGGGCGCCTCGATGTACTTCCACTGCTCGGTGCGCAGCGAGTAGAGGCGGCTCCAGCCGAAATGGACGCGGGCGTAGAGGCTTTCGCCATAGGCCGGCTGAGGCGCCCGTTCCTTGCCCAGTACCAGCGGCAGCAGTCCATCCCCTTGCAGTGCCGGATGGCGGGGAAGAGGCACCCCCAGGGCGCGCAGCAGGGTGGGGAGGACGTCGATGATGCGCACCTGCTGAGACACCCTCACCCCCGCGTGCTCGTCCTCGGGAAACTTGATCAACAAGGGGATGCGCATGACCGTGTCGTAGATGAAAAAGCCGTGGGCCGGTTCTCCGTGCTGGTTCAGGTCTTCGCCGTGGTCGGAGAGAACCGCCAGCAGCCCGCTGCGATCCCAGCCCTTGCGCTTGAGAAAGGCACTCAGACGTCCCATCTGAGAGTCGACGTATTCGATCTCGCCCTTGTAGCCGCGCCGGCCAAAGGGTCCCGGCGCCTGGTAGGGGGCGTGAGGATCATAGAGGTGAATCCAGACGAAGACGGGTCCCCGGCGCGAATCCATCCATTGCAGCGCTTCGTCCATGACGCTCTCGGCGGTGCGTTCCGCCGTCTTGCCCGAATAGCGGGCCTGCAAGCCGAACTGATCTCCGTAATGATCGAATCCCCGGTCCAGTCCGTAGCGCCGGTCGAGCACCGCCGAAGCCAGGAATGCCGCCGTTTCATAACCCCTCTTCTTGAGCACCTCGGCCAATGTGGGAATGTCCTCGGAAAGGCGGGTGGCGGAGTTGGTTCGCAGTTGATGGTACTGCGGATAGGCGCCGGTCAGCAGGCTGGCATGGGCGGGCAGGGTCAAAGGTACGGTAGTGACGGCCTGTTGGAAGATGACGGCACGCTCAGCCAGAGCCTCGAGGTTGGGGGTGTTGACGTCGCGGGCGCCCCACATGGGCAGATGATCGGCCCGCAAAGTGTCGATCGTGACCAAGATCAGGGGAGGTTTGCTTTCTTGCGAAGATCGAGCGCGACTTTCTCCCCCCGCCCAGGACGCAGCGAATGCGGCCAATACCGCCGCTATCCGAAAAAACTGTCCGCTAGCGAACCTCAACATCGGCAGCCTCACGGGTTCTACGGTAGACAGGGGCCTTTCACCCTGTCAACCCCGCCCCTCGACCCTCCTCTCTCACTCGCCGACGGCCCCCAGATGACCCTCGCCCGAACGCTCCTGATAGGGCAACCGGCGCCCCCGCAGCAATTGCTCGATGCGGTCCCTCTGCTGGCGGGGAAGAAAGGCGCGGAAGCGGTGGACTTGTCCCTGCTCGTCGCGGTAGCGTCCCCGCACCGATTGCTGGAAGAGCAAGAGCGGCCGGTCAGAATCGGCCA
Source organism: Acidobacteriota bacterium (assembly GCA_035471785.1). Taxonomy (NCBI): domain Bacteria; kingdom Pseudomonadati; phylum Acidobacteriota; species Acidobacteriota bacterium. Next base: position 20,219 of record DATIPQ010000099.1, on the reverse strand, counting down.
ACAGCCGGTCATATTCCAGCAGGCGCCTGAACTCAGGGTAGGTCAGGTCGCGCACTTGGGCGTGTCGTTCCGAATCGATCAGGAGGATGACGATCCCCGCCAGGGTCAGCATCAGCGCCAACACGGCGGCGTGCACGGTGCAACCCACTGAGCGGGTCATGGAGGCCTCCTAGATGAGGGCCCGGACGGGATGAGACTCGAGGGATTCGGCCTCCAGGAGGCCGCGCAAGGTCGGCAAGGCTACGTTGCGTCCCGAGAGGACGATGACGGTGGGTTGTGCGGGCAGGCCGATGCGTCCGCACAGGACGGCAGCCAAGGTCACGGCCGCCGAGGGCTCGATCAGATACTGGTGATGGTCGATCATCCACTGCATGGCCGGGCCCAGATCGTCCTCTTCGATCAGCGCCACCTCGTCCACGCGCTCCTTGAGGACGCTGAACGTCCTGCGGCCCAGGCCTCCTTCCAGGCCTCCGGCCACGGTTTCGGCACCCGGCAGGCGGGTCACCGCCTGGCCCCTGTGGAGGGAAAGCTGCAAGGCGGGAGATGCCGCCAACTGACAAGCCATCAGGTAAGCCCGCGGGCACTCTTCTTCCAGGTAGCGGGCGAACCCGGCCGCCAGTCCGCCACCGCCCACGGGCAGCAAGAAACTGCGTGCGTTGGGAGTCTGCTCCAGGACCTCGCAGGCCAGCGATCCTCCATTGCCGGCCATGACGTTCCAGTCGTCGAAAGGGGAAAGGAAGGTCATTCCCATCTCGGCGGCTTCGCGCTGAGCGTACTCGTCGCACTCGTCGTAGCCCTCATGCTCGGTCCGCACCACTTCGGCTTCCAGCTCCAACATACCCTGGTACTTGGCCTCGTCGACCGTGGAAGGCACATAAATCCGAGCGCTGATGCCCATCTGCCGGCAGGCGTAAGCCACCGCCTTGCCGTGATTTCCCGCCGAGCAGGTGACCACCCCGCGGGCTTTCTGAACCGCATTCAGCTTGGAAAGGCTGAAATAGGCGCCGCGGATCTTGAAAGACCCGGTCAACTGCAGAAACTCCAGCTTAAGCCACACCGGCGCTCCCACCATCTCGCTCAAAGCGGGAGACGGCTCGACGGGGGTCCGTCTGATCCTACGGCGCAGGTACTCGGCGGCTTCCTCGATTAAGACGTCGGAAAGTGCTCCTCCTGACACAAACCCTTCCTTTCAGCCCTCTTTGGCTGAAGATCTTGACAGAAAACTGGGCAATAGAAAAGGGACCTCTTGGGCATATACCTCAAATCGCTCTCCAAACTCCTTGCGCAGCAGTCTTTCCTCATTGCGCGCCCGAACCGCCGCACCTCCCAGCGAGAGGGGCAGAGCCAAGGCGATTCCCGCCCAATCGGCCAGCGCCAGGGCGGTCCCGGCGGTGAGGAGAAAAAAGGCCAGGTAGAGGGGATGACGCACCTTGGAAAATGGGCCGTCGGTGATCAATTGATGGCTGTCGCGAACCCTGGACGTAAGGCTCCATTGGCGGCCCAGCCGGGAAAGGGCGGCGCGTGTCACCAGCACGGCTGCCACGGCGCAACTCAACCCCAGGCTGCTGAGAGCCATGTCCGCCCAGTAGCCGGGATGACCCGGAGAGCGATGAAAGAAACCGATAGCTCCCAGGGCCGCCAACTGCAGGATCATCCCCGCCCATCCGCCAGCCGCCGATTCCTTGGCTTCAAACGACCCCCTCAGAAGCCGTAAGAACAGCACCAAGTACACCACCCAAACCGCCGCCACCGCTAATCTCATTGCGACCAAGTCGTCCCCCGTGGGCGCTCTCACGAACGCCAAATGGTGATTATAGTCAAATCCCCCTCGCCCAAGCGCTGCCGCCTTTGCTGCGGTTTAACAACCAAATCCCTGTTTGGAAGTTGGCCCTTGGAGGTCGGGTCCTTGCGCCAGCCTGGCTATAGATAGCTAAGTAGCCAGCAGCCTCGTACCGCCGGGAGCAATCGGGCCTTCACCGCGGTCACTGAAACTTGACACGTGTGTGAACTTGTTGGCCACCTAGTGGCCCTAGGGGTGGAAGCGGCGTTTGGCGGAGGCGTAGTCCTGCAGGATCTGGGCGGGGGCGAAGCGGGGGCCGTGGGTTGACTGCAGGGATTGCAGCAGCGAAACGGCGTTGTCGACGCCGATGCGGTCGAGGTAGCGGAAAGGACCTCCCCGGAAGGGAGGGAAGCCCAGACCCAGGATGGCTCCCAGGTCGCCGTCCTTGGGGCGGTGGAGGATGCCCTCCTGCAAGCACAAGGCCGCCTCGTTGATCATCACCAGGGAAAGGCGGTTCTCGATCTCCTCCTTCTCGAAAAGCTTGCGCCGGCGCCCGCCGAAATGATCGTAGATCTTGCTGTTGACCTGCTTCTTTCCCTTCTTCCGGTTGCGCGGATAGAGGTAGAAGCCCTTGCGGTTCTTCTTTCCCTTGTAGCCCTCGCGAACCAACTGGTGCATGGCCGTGGAGGGAGTCGCGCCGCGCCTTGAAAAAGCCTTGCTGAGGGTGTCGGAAACATGGGCCCCGACATCGATTCCCACTTCGTCCATCAGGGTCACGGGACCGACCGGAAAGCCCCACTGCTTCATGGTCTTGTCGAGTTGCTCGATGGCCGCGCCTTCTTCCAGCAGCAGCAGGGCTTCGTTCATCATGGGCGCCAGGATGCGGGTGGTGTAGAAGCCGGGTCCATCGCCCACCACGATGACCGTCTTGCCCTGCTTGACGCCCACCTGAGCCGCCGTATGAACGACCCATTCAGCCGTCTTGCCGGTGGCGATGACCTCCAGCAGAGGCATCTTGGGAACGGGCGAGAAATAGTGCATCCCGATGACGTTCTGGGGACGCTTGGCCTTGGCCGCGATTTCGGCGATGGGGATGGCCGAGGTGTTGCTGGCGAAGATGGTGTCGTCGCCGACGGCTTCCTCCACCTCGGCCAGGATACGCCGCTTCAATTCCAAATCTTCGAAGACCGCCTCCACCACCAAATCGACCCGGTCGAATCCCCGGTAGCTGGTGACGGGATGAATGCGGCTCATCAGGCGGTCGCGCTGAAAAGCGGTCATGGCGCGTTTCTTGACCTTGGATTGCAGATCGTCGTAGATCTGCTTCTCTCCGGCCGCCACCGCTTCCTCATCCAAGTCCTTCATGAAGACCTGGTAGTCCTTGGCGGCTGAAACCTGGCTGATGCCCGACCCCATCAAGCCGGCTCCCAGCACGCCCAGCGTCCTCACCGGACGGGCCTTTTCGTCCCACTTCTCCTTGTCTGAAGTCAGGGCGAAGAAAAGGCGGGTCAACTCCTGCGACTGGGACGTCTGCATCAGTTCGCCGAAGGCTCGGGCCTCGGCTTTAAGCCCCTCCTGCATGCCCTTGTCGAAGCCGGTCTTGACCACGTCGATGATGCGGGGAGGAGCCGGATAATTGCCGTAGGTCTGCTTGCGCGTCTGTTGGCGGGCCTTCCTGAAAAGGATGGAACGGCCCAGGCGGTTGCCTTCCAGCAACCAGGCCAGAAAGCCGCGCCCTTTGCGCTTGGGCTTCTTGCCGTCGGCCAGCCTGCGGGCCGCTTGAAGGGCGGCGTGAGCCAGCCCCGGCGGGTGGATGAGGTCGTCCACCAACCCCAGTTTGCGGGCGGGATAGGGATAGACGTTCTTGCCCGTGAGCAGGATAGGGAGGGCTTTCTGCAAGCCGATCAGACGGGGCAACCGCTGGGTGCCTCCGGCGCCGGGCAGCAGTCCCAACTTGACCTCGGGAAGGCCGAAATGAGTCTTGGAGTGGGTGGTGGCGATGCGGTAATGGCAGGCCAGGGCCAGTTCCAGTCCGCCACCCAGGGCAGCGCCGTTGACGGCAGCCACCACGGGCTTGGGGAAGGCGGCCAGGCGGTCCAGCATGGCATGCCCCGAACGGCTGGCCTGAGCAGCTTTCTCGGCGGTGTCGAGCTCCGCGAATTCCTTGATGTCGGCCCCGGCGATGAAGTTCTCGGGCTTTCGGGATATGAGCACCAGGGCCCTGATGTTGCTGTCCCGCTCCAGATCGTCGAGCAGAGCCGCGAACTCGTCCAGCAGCTTGTAGGAAAGCGTGTTGAGCTTTTGGCCCGGCTGATCCATCCAAAGCAGGGCCACGTCGCGCTCGATTTCTTTGCTGATGAAGCTCATGGGCGGTTGAGTGGCTGAAAGGTCAATGGATTCGCTCCAGTACGATGGCGTTTCCGATGGCGCCGGCGGCGCAGGAGGCCACCAGAGCCAGTTGGCCGTCCTCTTTGAGAAGACGGTTGCAGGCCGTGGTGATGATGCGGGCTCCGGTGGCGCCGAAAGGATGCCCCAGCGACAACGATCCTCCCCACAGGTTGAGTCTCTCCATGGGCACCTCGCCCACGGCCTGAGAGAGGTTGAGCTTGTCGGCGGCGAAAGAGTCTGATTGGAGGCACTTGAGATTGGCCAGAATCTGTCCGGCGAAGGCTTCATGAAACTCGAAGACGTCGATGTCGGCAAGCTGCACTCCTGCCTTGTCCAGCGCCTTGGGAACCGAGTAGGCGGGACCCAGAAGCAGCTCTTCATAGGGATCCTGGGCGGTCCAGGCGTAGGCCCTGACGAAGGCTTTGGGCTGCAAACCCAGCGAGCGCGCCTTCTCATCCGACATCAGAAGCACGGCTGCCGCGCCATCGGTCAGGAAGGATGAATTCCCCGCCGTCACAGTGCCGTAGGGCTTGACGAAAGCCGGACGCAGCTTGGCCAGTTTCTCCTTGTTCGAATCGGCTCGAATCCCGTTGTCCTTGTCGACGGTCTCGAAGTCGGGAGGAACGTGGGCGGCTTCGACCTCTTGCTGCAACCAGCCTTCTTCCCAGGCCTGGTGAGCCAGCTTGTGGGAACGCAGCGCGAACTCGTCCTGCTCTTGCCGAGTGACGCCGTAGCGGGCCGCCAGTTGGTCGCAGTCTTCGCCCATGGTGCGCTGGGTCGAGAACTCGCTGATAGCGGGGACGGCCGGAAGAAAGTCGCTGGGCCTCAAGCCCTTGAGGAACTTGAGCCAGTCCAGCCCCTTGTAGCGCTGGGCTTCCACCAGCTTGTCGCGCAGCGGACGCCGCAATGGGATGGGCACGTCCGACATGCTCTCGGTTCCGCCGGCCACCACGATCTCGGCTTGGGAAGCGCGGATCAGGTCCACGCCCGAGGTGACGGCCTGGTTGGCGGAGACGCAGGCCTGGGTCACGGTGTGGGCGGGGACGTGATCGGGAATGCCGGCCCCCAGGGCCGACTCGCGGGCCACGTTGCTGGTGGCCAGATTAGAGATGACGGTCCCCAGAATCACCCGGTCGATGGAAGAGGGATCGACGGAATTGCGCTCCAGCAGGGCCTTGACGGCCATCCGTCCCAGGTCGTAAGAGCGCAGCTTCTTGTAGCCTGTGGAGGAGCGCTGAAAGGGAATGCGGCAGCCGTCGACGACGACCGCCGCTCTGAAATTGAGCTTCATATTCGGACTTTCGGCGAAGTCGCGTTGCAGCGGGCCCCGGGAACGCGGGTCAGCCTACCGGAGCCGGTTCTTGAGCTTTCTCGACGTCCGAGGAAGCGGCCTCGACGTCGGCCGTCTCTCCGCTGGCGGCACGCTGGCGGGCCCGCGCTTCCAGGCCTTCCAGCAGTTCGATGGTTCCGCCGTTCATCCAGGCGTCGTGATGGCCTTCCAGGAGTCGCTTGGCCACCCGGTACTTGCGGTCGTCCTCGTTGCCCCAAAGGTCGCCGAAGAGCTTGTTGACCTTGCGCCGCGCCGAACGGCAGAAGATGTCGGCCAACTCTACGGCCTGCTCGGCCTCGGGATGATTGGCCTGGCGCATGGCATGGGCCCGGCTCACCGAGGAGGCCATGGCGAAGAGTTCGTTGGCCACGTCCACCAGGCGGAAGAGGAACATCTGCTTTCGTTCCATCTTGGCCTGATGAATCATCATGCCGTGGAAGACCTCGCGGGCCAGCTTGCGGCTCTTGCGTTCCACGAAGCGCAAATGTCCGGCCAGGTTGCCGAAGGAGGCGTAGCGCGGAGGCAGGCTCCAGCGCAGCCACAGGTTGGGGTACCACCAGGCGTAGAAGAGTCCGATCTTGGGCAGGGCGGCCAGCTTGGCCCCCATGGGCTTCTTGGGATTAATCATGTCTCCGGCCACCTGGAGGTGCTTGTCGACCGCCTCGCGGGCCATGAACAGGTGCATGATCTCGTTGGAGCCCTCGAAGATGCGGTTGATGCGGTAGTCGCGCATCATGCGCTCCACGCCGATGGGCTCTTCGCCCCGGTTTTCCAGCGAGAGCTCGGTTTCGTATCCGCGTCCGCCGCGGATCTGCATGGCGTCGTCGACGATCTCCCATCCCCGCGAAGTGTTCCATTCCTTGGCGGCGGCCGCCTCCAGGCGGATGTCGAAGCTGCCCTGGTCCGACATGTGAGTGGCCAGACGGGCCATCGACTCCATGGCGAAGGTGTTGGCGGCCATGTCGGTCAGCTTGTGGGCGATGGCTTCATGCTTGCCCACCGGCTTGCCCCACTGGACGCGTTCGTTGGCCCACTTGGTGCAGATCTGGAGGGCCTTCTTGGCGCCGCCGACCGAGGCGTTGGGAATGGACAGGCGCCCGTCGTTGAGGGTCGTGAGGGCGATCTTGAGTCCCCTTCCGGGGCTTCCGATGAGGTTGGCCTTGGGGACGCGCACGTCCTTGAAGCTGATGACGGCGTTGGCCAGGGCCTTGAGTCCCATGAAGTGGCAGCGGGTGTCGATGCTGACGCCTTCCCAACCGGTCTCCACCACGAAGGCGCTGATCTTCTTGATGGAAGTGTCCAGGGCCATCACCACCAGCAGTTTGGCCAGCGTGCCGTTGGTGCACCACAGCTTGACGCCATTGAGGATGTAGGCCTCGCCGTCTTCGGTGGGCTCGGCCAGGGTGCTCATGCGGGCCGGGTCTGATCCCACGTCCGGCTCGGTGAGCGCGAAGGCCGAGATCTCGCCCCGGGCGCAGCGCGGAAGGTATTCCTTCTTCTGGGCTTCGCTGCCGAAGAGCTTGAGGGGCTGGGGGACTCCGATGGACTGGTGGGCCGAGAGCAGGGCGGTCAGGTTGCCGTCCACGCTGCCCAGCAGCTCCATGGCCTTGGCGTACTCGATCTGGCTGAATCCCAATCCGCCGTACTCTTTGGGGATCTTCATGCCGAAGGCGCCCAGCTTGCGCAACCCCTCCAGCACGTCCTCGGGGTACTCTCCCGTGTCGTCGATGGCCGCTGAATCGACGCCCATCAGAAACTCTTTGAAATCGGCCAGCCACTTGGTGAATTCAGGGCGTTCATCCTGCGGCAGCGGATAGGGATGAATCAGGTCGAGCCGGAACCGTCCCAGAAACATCTGGCGCATGAAACTGGGCTGAGTCCACTCGCTTTGGCGTGAAGCCTCGGCTACCGCGCGCGCTTCCGCCTCGCTGACGTTGCGATTTTTCTTCTGATTGGCCATTGGAACGCCTCCCCGGAGGGTTGAGATTCGAAATTGTCGGGCATGCAACCGCGAGCGGAGGCCGCATAGTCCCAACTTCGGATTATAGCAGATAAGTCCAGGGATCGCAGGGGTTTCGCGGGATCACAACTCGTTCCCGACTCAATCGGCGCAACCTTGTACGGGCGTAGAGACCGTCGTGTTGAGCAAGTAGGTTTGCCCGCCGGCCGGGAACGACAAAATCACCTCAAGATTGACGTTGTCGCCCACCGTCGGCGGAGGGCTGCCGGCGGCTATCTCTCCGACCCAGAGCGGCGGCGGCGGAGGTGCCCCCGGAAACTGCACCTGGACCGCGGAGGTGTTCGACACGGGGACGAATGTTGAAGGCGCCAGCAGACAACCTAGATCCGACTGATCGGCCTGGCAGACTCCTGCGGCGAAGGTCCCTTGGGTCACGCTGACCGAGGGGTCCGGCGTGACCCTGATGGAGATGCCCAAGGGAAACTGGGTGGGATTGCCGATCGATTGCAGCACCAGATGGGCCGCGTCCTCTTCGCCGCAGGCTTTAAGCAATCTCCCGTTCTGCAGATAGACGGGACTAGTGGAGGCGAAGTTGTAGAGATTGCCCAGGACTTGATGCATGGCCTGCACCCGGTCCATGAAATAGCGGGGCGTCCAGTCGGTTTGGGTGTAGGGCGCCAGCGGGATCATGGTGAATGACGGGTTGCCGTCGGCGATCGTCAGCAGGGTGACATGCTGGAGGTCGCCGGAGTTCGCATTGCCGTCCTTGGTCTTGCCGCCGGTTGCGCCCACCACCCGGTATTGGATGCCGTCCAATTCGGCCTCCATCTGGTTGTAGTGAAAATGGCCCGCGATGACGGCCTTCACCGGGTAGTCCTTAAGCAGGTCGTGGACGCGCGACCAACTGCTCCAGTTGTACCAAAGGGGCTGGTGGAGAAAAACAACCATGCCGGTGGCTGACTGATGGGCCATCAGGTCCCCTTGCAGCCACCTGTACTGAGCATCGCTGATCTCGCTGAAAAAAACATTTCCCCAGCGGGGGTCGGTGTGGAGATGCTCCAGGGCATAGAGGGAGATGAAGTGATAGCCCTTGACGTCGAAGCCGTAATAGAGCTGGTTGGCAGCCTTGGGATTGACGGCGCCGTAGAGCTGCTTGAAGAGGGTCTCGCGGGAACGGTCGGTGGAATTCTGCACGAAGTCAGGAGGGTTGACGTCGTGATCGCCCGCCGTCAGGTACCAATCGGCATTCAGTCTGTTGAGGAGGTCGGCGGCCTGCTGGAAGTCTTGCCGGACCTGCTCAGGCTCGAGTGTGCTTTCGACCAGGTCCCCAACATGAATGACGACGTCCGGCGACCGTTGGTTGAGGGCTTCGACACCCTGGCGCAAGACCTTGTAGGAGGGCGCTAAGTCGTCGATCCGGGCGGCTCCGGTCTGATCGCCGATGATCCCGATGGTGATGGATTCCTGAGCCGCAGCCGCCAGGGCGCCGCAAGTCAGCGTCCACAGGGCGAGGAGGGCCGGAAGCCTCGAAATGGCCTTGCTGCAATTCAACATCGTCTGACTTCCTCTCTACCGTCTTCTCAAATCCCTAAAGCGCTCAGCCGAGGGACGCCGTCGTCGAAGTCGACCACGGCTATTGTGGTGTAGTCGCAGCGGATGCGGAAGAGGTTGGGGAGGGGCATTTCCAAGAAGTGGGCCAGCAAAAGGAGATTGGTGCCGGCGTGGCCGACCAGGACCATGCGTTCCCAGGACGCTTCCCATTGGCGCTGCCAGGCGGCCTTCACGCGGAGCGACATCTGCTCCATGGTCTCTCCATCGGGAGCGCCGTTGCGCACCCAGTCCTTGAGGAAGGCGCCGGCGGGCTCGGGATCGAGTTGCTCGATCTGATCCCAGCTCAGGTTTTCCCAGCGTCCGAAATGGCACTCGCGCAGATCGGGATCGGTGTGAAGCCGTAGCCCGAAGAGCCGGGCCAGCGGACGGGCTGTCTGGCGCACCCTCTTCAAGTCGCTGCCGGCCAGCCGCTGGGGATCCCAATCGCGGGCTTTCTCGGCCAGGCGACGGGCCTGGCGCCGCCCCATCGGGGAGAGCTCGACGTCGGTGCTGCCGTGAAAGCGTCCTTTGTTGCGCACCTCGGCGTGGCGCACCAGGTAGAGGCGCCTCTTCATGGGGTCCTCCCCAGGTGGAGGGCCAGGCCCAGGTAGGTGGCCAGGTGGAAGACGACAATGATGGCGCCCAGCACGTCCCCGGTGAGTCCGCCCAGGCGCAGGCGGGCGTGAAGGCCCAGCAGCAGGACCAGGGGCCAGGGCAGGACGAGGGCGGTGATGATGATCCAGCCTTGCGTCCACCACACGGCCGCCGCGCAGGTGGCCAGTCCCAGCAGGATCTGAAGCGCACCCGTCCGCAGGGCCAAGGAACGGCCCAGCCCGTCGGAGCGGGCGGGCGTCAGCAGATGTCCCGCGAGGAGGGCGGCCATGCGGCTTATGAGGTGGGCCAGGATCAGTCCGTGCCAGGCCCAGAGGGGAGGCAGAGAGGCCAACAGCAGCACCTGTCCGCCCACGGCGATGATGAGGGCCAGCGTCCCGAAGACGCCGATACGGCTGTCGCGCATGACCTCGAGCTTGCGCTGGCGTCCGCCGCGGACCCCCAGCGAGTCGGCGTAGTCGGCCAGTCCGTCCTCATGCAGGGCCCCGGTGAGGAGGATTCCGGTGGCCACCGCAGCCAGCGCCGCCACGGAGGCGGGCAGAGCCCACAGAGCGGCGCTGAAGACTGTCGCGCAGGCCAGGCCCACCAGTCCGCCTACCAGGGGATAGAAGGCCGTCGACCAGCGCAAAGACGAGGGACTCGGCTCCTGCCTCAAGGGCACCGGAATCCGCGTCAAAAATTGCACCGCCAACAAAAAGGGGACTACCATGTCGTCCGTCTCAGGAAAGGTCCATTGGGAAGAGCCCACGGGCTCCAGCACGCGGAAACAGCATAGCAGGCTCATGACGAACCGCTCTGACAGCCGGGACCATCAACTGGAGCCGGGCCAAACAGTCCTGGTCACGGGAGGAGCGCGCAGCGGAAAGAGCCGCTTCGCCGAGCAGATGGCGAGAGACTTTCAGCGCGTCGTCTACCTGGCCACCGCCGAAGGGCTCGACGAGGAGATGCGGCGGCGCATCGAAAGCCACCAGTCCTACCGTCCGCCTCACTGGACCACGGTCGAGGAGCCGCTCTCCATCCTGCCCCGCTTGTCTCGAGCGGCACAGGAATCCGACCTGGTGCTGCTCGACTGCATCACGCTGTGGATCTCCAACTTGCTGTGCCGGGAACGCTCTGACCGAGAGATCGAAGGCGAGATCGAAGGCCTGGCCGAATGGACCGTCCGCCAGCCGGGACGTCTCATCCTGGTCAGCAACGAAGTGGGAGCCGGAATCGTCCCGGCCAACCCGCTCTCACGCCGCTTCCGAGACCTGACCGGACTGGCCAACCAGCGCCTGGCCGCGTCCGCCACGCGCGTCTACTGGCTGGTCGCCGGCATCCCCAACCGCATCAAGTAGGCGCTGCTAGGTGATCTCGGGCCAGCTCTCCCAGTCATAGCCGATGTCGGGATCGTCGTGCCGAATGCGCCCCTCGTCATCGGGATTGTAGACGTTGGAGGTCACGTAGAAGAGGTTGGCGGGTCCGGAAAGGCAACGGCAGCCGTGGGCCACTCCGGGCGGAATCTTGACGCACACGGCTCGCTGCTCGTCGCCCATCAGAAACCGCATCATCTTGCCCTCGGTGGACGAGCCCTTGCGCCGGTCGAAGAGCGCCACCTTGAGTACGCCGCCGAAGACGTACCACCAGTCCACCTGCTCACGGTGAACGTGCCAGGCCTTGGCCGTTCCAGTGTGCATGACCGCGTGGCTCCACTGCCCGAATCCCTCCTCGAAGAAAGAATCGTTGACGCGGATGATTTCGCGGAAGAATCCGCGTTCGTCGTGAAAGGTCTTCAAGTATTTGATAACCACGCCTTCGATCTTGGCGGACTCGAACTCGGCGTCTGCTACGTTGCTGTTGATGTCCATGTCTTACCTTGTCGGAGCTTCTTCTTTCTTGCCGGCTTCCCTCGGTTCGATCTTCTGGCGATAAAGGTCGACGGCCTCTCGGGACGAACCGCAAAAGAGCGGCTTGCCCTTCGAGATGACATAGACTTTGTCGCACATCTTGGTGACTTGGTCCAAGTCGTGAGAGACCAGCAGAATGCTGGTGCCCTCCTGGCGCAGACGGCGCATGCGGTCCAGACACTTATCCTGGAACTCTTCATCGCCCACGGCCAGAACTTCGTCCACCAGCAAAATGTCGGGACGCAGATGAACCGCCACCGCGAATCCGAGGCGCATGTACATTCCGGTGGAATAGTTCTTGATGGGGACGTCGATGAATCGCTCCAAACCCGAATAGGCCACGATCTCGTCGCGGATGGCGTCGATTTCTCCCCGCGCCAGACCGTAGAGGGCGGCGTTGAGGTAGAGATTCTCTTCCCCTGTCAGCTCGGGATGAAAGCCCACCCCGATTTCGATCATAGGCGCCACTCGGCCCCTGATCTCCACTTGCCCTTTTTCAGGTTCCAAAATCCCCGCCACGATCCGCAACAGGGTGCTCTTGCCTGACCCGTTGCTTCCGATGATGCCCACCACCTGGCCGCGTTCCACCTGCAGATCGACTCCCGCCAGGGCCCAAAAGGTCTCGCGTCGCTCGCGCCGCCGCCAATCCAGCCAGCCGATGAAGAGCTGCTTGAGCGACTCGGTCCGGTTGTGGCGGACGACGAAGCTCTTGTAAACCTGGCGGATATCGATCACGGTCTCGGCCACGACTACAACTCCTCCACGAACTTGGCCCGAGTGCGCCGAAAAGTGTAGATACCCACCACCAGGGCGGCCAACGACCAGCCGCCCATGGCCAGCCAGTGTTCCCAGCGCGGGATCTCGGCAAAGTAGACCGAGGACTGGTAGGCGAAGAAATAAGAGCTGAGCGGATTGATCCAGAAATAAACAGCCAGGCCTTTGTCGGCCACCATCTGGTAGTGGTAGAGGACGGGCGTGATCCAGAAGACGATCATCATCGTCACTTCGGTCAGATAGCGCACGTCCTTGTAGAAGGTGGTCACCGCCGAAAGAAAGAGGGCTGCGCCCAAGACGAAGATCCACTGCAGAGCCACGATCATGGGATAGAAGACCAGCGTCCAGGGCAGATCGCCCCTGAGGACGTAGACCGCCGGAATGAACACCACCACCGCCATGATGAACTGGATGAAATTGAAAGCCACCGTAGAGACGGGCAGGATCTCCCTGGGGAAGAAGATCTTCTTGACCAGGTTGGCGTTGCTGATGATCGACTCGGTGGAACTGTTGACCGTATTGGCGAAAAAGACCCAGGGAATGATGCCCGTCACCACCAGCAGGGGAGAAATCTCCCGCACTCCCATCACGTAGCGAAGCACCAGGCTGTAGACCACCACCAGGGACAGGGGGTTGAGGAGAGACCAGAGGAAGCCCAGATAGGATCCCCGGTACTTGACCTTGAGATCCTTGGCGATCAAGCGCTGGAGGAGTTCACGGTAGCGAAACAGAACCAGCGTATCGGCGATCCATCCCTTGGTGCTCATGTCCACTTGGCAAGCCGGGGCAGGATATCATGAAAGTGGCCATCCGTTTGACCCGTCCGCGGACCCTCGGCTAGTCTGACCTTCCGCCCGCGCTCGCGGAAGTCGCCGTTCCGCCCGCCGGGGGCGCCGAGAGGAGACCGATGTCGTCGCGCACGCGCCTGATTCTCAAGCTGACCGTCACCGCCGTCCTCCTGGCGACCGTCTTCTACCGCATTGATTTAGGGCGCTTCTGGACGGTGCTCTCTTCAGCCAATCCGCTGCTTCTTCTGGCGGCAGGCGTCGTGCAAGCCCTGACGGTGCTGCTGAGCGCCCAGCGCTGGCGGGTTATCCTGCGCAACTTCAACGTGTCCGAAGGCTACTCGGCCGTCGCCAAGATCACCTTCATCGGGTTCTTCTTCAACCTCTTCCTGCCCTCGGGCATCGGAGGAGACTTCTTCCGTTCCTATTACCTTTCCAAGCGCACCGGACGCGGCATGTCCACCACCCTGATGACGCTCATTCTCGACCGCAGCGCCGGACTGCTGGCCTTGCTGCTCATCGGCCTGGCGGCCGCCTTGGTCTACCCGATGCGAATCGGAGGCGTGAGACTGACCTGGGTCTTCGTCATCATCCTGCTGGTCTACATGCTGGCCAATGTGGTGCTGTTCCACTCCGTCACCCACCGCCTGCTGAGCCGACTGATGCAGCGCTTCAAGCGCGAGGGGCTGGAGAGGAAGGTGGAACTGGTGGCGCTGGGACTGCGCACCTTGCGCCGCAATCCGCTGGCCGTCCTCAAGTCGGCCGGGTACTCGCTGCTCATCCAGTTTCTGGCCGTCGTGGTGGTCTGGCTGGCCGCCCTCTCCATCAGCCTGCCCGCCGACTTCGATGTCTTCCTGATCTTCATCCCGCTGGTCAACCTGACCATCATGGTGCCCATCACCATCAATGGGGTCGGGTTGAGGGAAACGGTCTACATCGAGCTCTTCCAAACCATCGGAGTCAGCCAGGAATACTCGGTTTCGCTGGCCTTGCTTCACCTGGGCGTCTTCCTGCTGGCAGGATTACCGGGCGGAATCGTCTACCACCTCTACAAGAAGGACGAGCGCTTCAACGAGATTCCGGCGGCGGGCTGACTCAGAACCTCCCACGCGATAGAATGTTGGGTGTGAAATTGAGGAGAATCCAATGTCCGAAGAACGAATAGAGAAAGACTCGATGGGCCAGATGAAAGTACCCGCCGATGCCTATTATGGAGCGCAGACCCAGCGCGCGGTATTGAATTTCCCCATCTCCGACCTGCGCTTTCCCAGGCCCTTTATCAGGGCCATGGGACTGATCAAGAAAGCGGCAGCCGAGACCAACCGCGAGTTGGGGACGGTGTCGGGAGAGGTCAGCCAAGCCATCTGCCAAGCCGCCCAAGAGGTGATCGAGGGCAAGCATGACGGCCAATTCGTGGTCGACATCTTCCAGACCGGCTCGGGCACGTCCACCAACATGAACACCAACGAGGTGATCGCCAACCGCGCCATTGAAATCAAGGGCGGACAAGTCGGCAGCCGCGAGATCCATCCCAACGATCACGTCAACTACGGGCAGTCGAGCAACGACGTCATCCCCACCGCCATCCACGTCTCAGCCCTGGAACAGATCGAGAAAGTGCTGCTGCCCGCGCTGGGGAAACTTCAAGGTTCGCTGGCCGAGAAAGCCCGCCAGTTCGATTCCATCGTCAAGATCGGACGCACCCATTTGCAGGACGCCGTGCCCGTGCGCCTGGGCCAGGAGTTCTCGGGTTACGCCTCCATGGTCGAGCAGGGCATCCGCCGCCTGGAGTCGACCCGCCAGTCGCTTTCGCAACTGGCCATCGGCGGAACCGCCATCGGCACTGGACTCAACTGTCCCGCCGGCTTCCCCGCCAAAGTCGTGGCCAAGATCTCGCAATGGACCGGAGTCGACTTCCGCCAGGCCGACAACCGCTTCGAAGCCTTGGCCGCACGCGATGCCGCGGTAGAGGCCAGCGGACAGCTCAAGACCATCGCCTGCAGTCTCATGAAGATCGCCAACGACCTGCGGTGGGCAGGATCGGGTCCGCGCTGCGGAATCGGCGAATTGAAGCTTCCCGCCGTGCAGCCGGGGAGTTCCATCATGCCCGGAAAGGTCAACCCGGTCATTCCCGAGGCCGTCACCATGGTGGCCGCCCAGGTGATCGGCAACGACGCGGCCATTACCGTGGGAGGGCAGTCGGGCAACTTCGAACTCAACGTCATGAAGCCGGTCATCGCCTATAACCTGCTTCAGTCCATCGAACTGCTGGCCAACGCCTCCAGCGTGCTGGCCGAGAAATGCGTGGACGGCCTTCAGGCCGATGAGGAGCGCTGCAAGGAGTTGATCGAGCTGTCAATCTCCATGGCCACGGCACTGGCACCCAAGATCGGCTACGACAAGGCCGCCAAGATTGCCAAGGAAAGCTACCAAAGCGGCCGCACCGTACGCCAGATCGCCCTTGAGCAGCAGGTCCTGCCAGAGGACGAATTGAACGAAGCCCTCGACCCCATGCGTCAGACCCGTGGGGAGTGAGGAGGAGCGACGAACTCCTGCGGCGAGAACACTCGCGATGCTCTCAGAAGTGGATCGTCTTCGCCTTGATCAGGCTTTCGCCAGCCGGGTTCCCGGGATCGAGCGAATCGAGGGCTAGCGGCAAAGCACAGAGTTTCATTCTTGACGGAACTTCTTTGCATCGACGGGCGTGTAAAGGAGCATGCAGCCCCCATCCGCTTGGGACTTGGTCACGGCTCTCTCAGCCTGGTTTTGGCCCTTGGCCCTGGATCATCTTTGGCACGCTACGGCTTTCGCCGTGGTGGCGATTGCGGTGGTCTGGATACTCAAACAGGCCCCGGCCCGGGCCCGTTTTTGGGTCTGGATGCTGGCCACGGCTAAGTTTTTGCTGCCTACCGTTTTTCTGGCCAGTCTCTTTCCGGGACTGGGTATTCCCACGCCGGAGTCCGCTCACGGACTCTTCTGGATCTTTCAATCTGAAGCCACGGCGCCGGCGCTGAGGAGCCTCTGGGGCGGTTGGTGGCTTCTCCTCAGCCTCCTTTGGCTGGCCGGCGCCCTGCTCGTCTGGGCCCGTTGGATGAGCCGCACACGCCGGCTGAGCAAGCGCATTAAGAGCGAGGCTCCTGTGACAGGAGGACGGGAATACGACCTCCTGCAAGAGGCCCGCCGCCGATTGGGCGTCCACAGCCGTGTGCGGCTGCTGCTGACGGACAAGCTGGAGAGTCCCGGAGTCTGGGGCGTCCGCCAGCCTGTGGTGGTCTTGCCTTCCCATATGGCCAAGGGGCTGAGCGACCCGGAATTGCGAGGGGTCTTTCTTCACGAGTTGGGCCACGTATTGCGGCGCGACAACTTGACGGCTCAGATCTCGATGGCGGCGTGTTGTCTTTTTTGGTTCCATCCCCTGGCCTGGTTTCTCAACCGCCGCTTGCTCTCCACCCGCGAGGCCGCCTGCGACGACCTGGTGCTGGCTAACCTTGAGGACGCGCGCAGCTACGCCGACGGCTTGCTCAAGGTGGTCAGGCTGCGCATGGAAAAAGAAGTGGCCGGGCTAGCCGGCGCGGCCGGCGCTCCCCTGGGAAACCGCCTGCGCCGCATCCTCTCGGGGGCACCCGCGCATCCCCTCACCTTGCGCCACCGCGCGGCCCTTGTCTGCGCCGGAGCGCTGCTCCTGACTTTGACCGCCCTTTCTCCCGCCAAGGCCCCCTGCCCCTACGCCCAGCAGCTCAAGCTGCAACAGCAGCAGCGATCTGACGGCGACGAACCTTCGCCCTCCGGAGACCTCCTCGACGGCCTTCTGCTGAAGCTGTAGCCTGCCGCCAGGTTGAATGCGATCACGCTTAAGACCGTAGCTGTTAGTGCCGAGATCTAAACAGTCACAGGGTGAGGTGTGATGAAGGCTGTGGTGCAAACTCGATATGGATCTATCGATGACCTCGAAGTGCGGGAAGTCGATAGGCCGGCGGTGGGCGATGAGGAAGTCCTGGTGCGGGTGCGTGCGGCCTCGCTTCATCCCGACGTCTGGCACGTGGTGACGGGCCGGCCGGCCTTTCTGCGTGTCATGGGGGGTGGATTCTGGAGGCCCAAGAAGCCGATTCCCGGCACCGACATGGCTGGAACGGTGGAATCGGTCGGGGCCCACGTGACGCGCTTCCGCCCCGGGGATGCCGTATTCGGCGAAACCATCGCCTCACATCAATGGGCCAACGGAGGAGCCTTTGCCGAATACGTGGCCGTCCGGGAAGAGTGGCTGGAACCTAAACCCGACAACGTCACCTTCGAGCAAGCGGCCTCAGTTCCAACTTCCGGATACATCACCCTGCTCAACCTGCGGGGAGGACGGCTGATCCAAGCGGGACAAAAAGTGCTGGTCAACGGCGCCGGAGGCGGTGTGGGCACTCTGGCTCTGCAGATCGCCAAGGCACTGGGCGCCCACGTCACCGCCGTGGACACGGCCGGCAAGGGAGGCCTGCTCCGCTCCCTGGGCGCCGACGAGGTCATGGACTGCAAGCGGCAGGACTTCACCCGGGGAGACGTCCGCTACGACTTCATCTTCGACGTCCCCGGCAACTATTCCATCTCCCGCTGCTTGGGGACGCTCAAACCGCAGGGAAAATACGTGCTCATCGGGCACCAGCGCTTCGACTCGTCGTCGAGGCGACTGTTCGGACTCTTCCCCCTTTTTCTCACGCTCATCTTCCGCTCTTTCTTCCGCGAGCAACTGCGCTTGGGACGCGAGTCCGTCCCCAGCCGCAAAGAGGCCATGACTTTTCTCCGGCAGCTTCTGGCGGAGGGCAAGATCACCCCGGTCGTCGACAGCACCTATCGGCTGGAGGAGTTCCCCGAAGCCTTCCGTCATTTGACCCAGGACGAAACTCGGGGCAAGGTGATTCTGGCTGTAGGATCAGCCCCATGGGAGTCCAGCGCCTCATGAAACGTTGTGCCTTCTTGACCTTGAGCGACGCCGCCGACTTCGTCATCGACGACCAGCTCGCTTACCGGCCGCTGCGGGAGCTGGGTTGGCAGGTCGAAGCCGTTCCTTGGCGCGATTCCCGCGCTTGGGACAGCTTCCACGCCGTGGTGATCCGCTCGCCTTGGGACTACCAGAACGACCCCGAGGCTTTTCTGGCCGTCCTGGAGCGAATCGAGAACTCACGGGCGCAGCTTTTCAACAGTCTCGACTTGGTGCGCTGGAACCTATCCAAGACCTACCTGCGCGATCTGGAGGCGAGGGGCGTCCCCATCATCCCCACTTGCTGGCTTAACCGAGTCGAGCCGGGCCGCATCGGCGACCTGTTCGAGACTGTCGGCAACGAGCAAATCGTGATCAAGCCAGTCATCGGCGCCAACGCCGACGGGGCCTATCGCCTGGATCGGGGCGCGCTGCGCCGAATGGGTAGCGAAGTGGAATCTTACTATTCGCAGCGCCCGCTCATGGCTCAACCCTTCGTCCGCTCCGTGCTCGAAGAAGGTGAGTACTCTCTCTTCTATTTCAACGGCCAGTACAGCCACGCCATCCTCAAGACGCCCAAAGATCAGGACTTCAGAGTGCAAGAGGAGCATGGCGCCGACATCCGGTCCGTCCTGCCCGAAGAATCGATCCTGAATGCAGGCCGAAGCACCATCGAGGCCCTGCCGGAGCCGCCCCTCTACGCCCGCGCCGACTACGTGCGCGCCAACCACGGCTCCGGCTTCTGGCTGGTCGAATTGGAACTTATCGAACCTTCCCTCTACCTGCGCATGTCCCCCTCAGCCCCCGCCCGCTTCGCACACGCCCTCCACACCCGCTGGGGGGATCTCTAAACGTAGCGAGCGACCTCATACCGCCGAGAGCATTGGGCCTTCACTGCGGTCATCGAAGCGCTGGAGGCCGCGTGAGCCACTGTGGGGATCGCCGCAAGGATGCGCCTCCCACCCTTCAAGAATCGGCTCGCTTTCCGACTGGCGCGGGAGTAGCCTGCTACGTTTGAAGAAGAGCGGCCTGGGCGGTGGGCTCACCGTGGAGATCTCAGCCCGACTGCTCCTGGCCCCCGGCGCCGATCCCCACCTGGCCAACAGCTCCAATTCCCGTCCCATCGACCTGGTCACCGATCCCCCCGACAACCCGATGAGACAACTTCTTGAAAGACATATGGCGTGAGGCGATGGCAGTACGGCTCCGTTATCGCCGGGAGAGACCGGCGGGACGGTTGGAATAAGCGGGATCGAGCAAGCCTTGGCCAAAGAGAAACTCCGCGATGGCGGCGCCGAAGGACTGATTGGGATGAAAAACATCAGTGGGCGAGTCGCGGACAGTTCTTCCGGCCGACAACTGGCGGCTGAGCAATGGGGTCAGATCGTAGCAACGCAACTGCAAGTCGTCGCAAAACTGCAGCAACCGGGCGCGCGTCCGTTCCTCCTCGTCCGTCCATTCCTGGAGAGGCTTGAGCACCGGAAAAATGATGACGCTCAAACGGATCTCTGAGCCCAGCTCCTCCTGCAGCAGTGCCAGCGAATCGCGCACTTCCGCGGATGCTCGCTCAAAACCCGCTTGCTGTGAGGCCGTCCATGAAAGGTAGTGGCGGTAGAGTTCCGAGTAACGGAAAAGAACCCTGCTCAGTCCCTCCATTGTATTTCCCGGCATATACACGCGCATGTATCCGTCATTGTCGACGAAGGCCACGGGCGTGACCTGGAAGTCGTTGATGTGCACGGTCAGTATCACGTGGTCGGGTTCCAGCCGGTGATTGAATTTCTGGTAGAAAAGCACTTCCTGACGGGTGTTGAAGGACTCGACGCCGGCGTTCCAATATTCATAGCCGGCTTCTCCGTAGAGCTTGCGCAGGCCTGCGATAATCCTTCCTCGGGCAGTGACGGAATCGCCGATAAAGAGAAGCCGTTCGACGTCTGGACGCTTTCGGGCTGGATAATCGTTGACGATGGTGCCGAAGTCGCTGTAGACGTAGCGTCCTTCATGAGCCCGATATCCCAAGACCGGCCTGAACCCCATTTCTGGATCCACGATGAAGGAGACACCGTCCCGGGCCTTGCGAAATTGCTCCAAGTCTTCCCAGGCAAGCCGCGACAGGTGGGCGGGCCAAATCCGCGCCAACGCTTCGGAGAG